>NZ_DATBNB010000853.1 GCF_036554565.1 Longimicrobium sp.
CCACAGACTCCAACTCACACCTGAGCAAGCCAGTCTGCAAAGGCAGACTTCGTGTGGTTGTTGCAGCGAATTCATTCGCCCGTGCAGGGCTGGCACCACACCCCCGCCGTGACCGCCTCGGCCGCGTTCCTCCCCCCGCACCTGCTGGAGCGGATCGGCGGGCTGGACCTGATCGCGAAGACCATCGTGCGCGGCTTCCAGTCCGGCATCCACCGCTCCCCCCAGCACGGCTCGGGCGAGGATTTCGCCAAGCACCGCGACTACCAGCAGGGCGACGACGTTCGCTACGTGGATTGGAAGCTCTTCGCCCGCACCGACCGTCTGTACGTCCGCGAGTTCGAGGAGCGCTCCAACCTGCAGTGCTGGCTGGTGGTGGATACGTCGGCGTCCATGGACTACGCCGACCCCGGCGGCGTGCCCAAGTCGCGCTACGCCGCCTACGTGGCCGCTGCGCTCGCGCACCTGATGCTGGGCGCGGGCGATGCCGTGGGCTTGGCGGCGTTCGGCGCGGAGCCTCGCCTGCTGCTGGCGCCTCGCTCCCGCCGCGGGCACCTGCACGATCTGCTGATGCAGCTGGAGCGCATGGCGCCGTCCGGCTCGGGGTCTGCCGGGGCCGCGCTGGACCGCGTGGGCGGCACCATGCAGCGGCGCGGGCGCGTGGTGCTGATCAGCGACCTGCTGGAGGAGGATGATGGCTCGGCGCTGGTCACCGCCCTGTCGCGCCTGCGTGCGCGGGGAGACGAGGTGATCGCCATGCGCGTGCTGACGGCGGCGGAATCGGGCGATCGTCCGCCGGGTGCGGGGCTATTCTTCGATCCCGAGCAGCCACAAACCGAACTTCCCGCCACGCCGGATGCCGACCCGGGCTACGTCCGCCGCGTCCGCGCCTACTACGACGGGCTCGTCGACCGCCTGCGCGAGCGCGGGGTGGAATACGTGCCCCTGACGACCGGTCAGCCCGTGGAGGATGCGCTGGTGGCCTGGGTGAACGCGCGGCGGGGATGACGCGGTGCTGACCTTCGCCGCTCCCGCGTTCCTGCTCGCCGGCACCCTGGCGATGCTGGTGCCGCTCGCCTTGCACCTGATCCGCCGCCGTCCGCTTGGCCGTGTGCCGCTTCCCACGGCGCGCTTCCTGGCGGAGGACCCGCGCAACGCAGTACGCGTCAGCCGGCCGACGGACCTGCTGCTGCTGGTGCTGCGCATGCTGCTGCTCCTTCTCGTCGGCGCGGCGTTTTCGCGGCCGGCGTGGATTCCGGCGCCCAAGGGCACGAGCGCGGTGGTGCTGCTGGACCAAGGGAGCGGGGTGGATGCGGAGGCGTGGCGTATCGGACTTTCGATGGCCCGCCAGGCGCTGCTCGGGCCGGGGGGCGAGGCGCGCGGCGAACTGGTGCTCTTCGATTCCGCCGCCGTGCACCTTCCGCGGACCCGGGTCCGCCCCGAGTTGTTCGACTCGCTGCTCGCCGCCGGTCCTGGACGCGCGCGGTCGGACTATGCCGTGGCGCTGCGGGCGATCCCCTCCGCCGCGCGTGCCCTGCGCGGCGCAGATTCCGTCACCGTGCAGATGATCTCGCCGCTTTCGTCGGCCGGCTGGTCGCCGGGGCTTGGGGCGCTGCGCGAGTCCGCCTGGCCGGGAGCGATCCAGCTCACCCGCCTGCCGATGGCGCGCGACACCGCCACACGGGAGCTGCCCGCATCTTCCCGGCGCGCGTACGTCGTGGCGGGTGAGGGAGGGCGGTTCGTCAGCACGGCGCTGGGCGCGCTTGGGTACCAGCTCCAGGTGATAGCGCCCACTGGCCTGAGCGCCTCGGCGGATACCATCACCCCTGACTCCGGCGCCTATTTCGTGCTGACGCAGCCGGATCGCCCAACTGCGCGAGAGTTGAGTGCCCGGGTGCGCCGCGGGGCCTCGCTGGTGGTCGCCTCCACAGCCATCGTCGACTCCGGCGCGTGGAGCTACATGATGCCGTGGGACGGCCCCTTCACCGTGCGGCCCAACAGCGCGGGGGGGACGATGTGGCTAGGAGCGGACCTGCGGATCGGCGGGGCCGCCGGGCGCGTCGAGGGGCGCACGGCGGAGGGTGCGTGGACCATCGCGGCCTGGGACGACGGCCGGCCCGCCGCTACGGCAATGCGCGGGGTCCGTGGATGCTCGGTGTACGTCGGAACGGCGCTGGAGGGCGGTGATCTGCCCTTCCAGGCGGAGTATCCGGCGATGCTCGGCCGGCTCGCGCGGGGCTGCGAGTCTCGGAATGCGACCATGATCGGTCGGCCGCTGGATTCGGGCGCGGTCCAGGTGCTGCGGGGACGCGG
>NZ_DATBNB010000854.1 GCF_036554565.1 Longimicrobium sp.
GGGCGCCTTCCGCCTGCGGATGGAGCTGCCGCAGGGCACGCCGCTGGACCGCACGGCCGACGAGAGCGCCCGGCTGGAGCGCACGCTGCGCGCGGACCCCGCCGTGGCCGCCGCCTTCACCCGCGTGGGCCGGCAACTGGCGGTCGCGGGGATGGACGACCGCGAGAGCGGGCTGAACACCGCCGTCCTCGACGTGCGTTTGAAGAGCAACGAGGGCACGGCCGCCACGCTGGAGCGGCTGCGCCCGGGGCTGGCGAAGTTTCCCCCCGGCAGCGTGACGGCGGAGTTCGGGCAGGCCACGGCGCTCGGCAAGCTGATGGGCGGCGGCGAGGCAGACCTGGCGGTGCGCGTGCGGGGCGAGAACCTGGATTCGGCGATGGCCTACGCGGCGCGGGTGCAGCGGCGGCTGGCGGCGGAGCCCACGCTGGCCAACGTGCGCGTGGGCAGCGACATGGGGCAGCCCGAGATGCGCGTGGAGATCGATCGCGAACGCGCCGCCGCCTTCGGGGTGGACCCGCGCAAGATCGCGGAGACGGTGGAAGGCTACATGAAGGGGTCGACGGCGACCGACCTGGTGGAGTTCGACCGCAAGGTGCCCATCGTCGTCCGCCTTCCCGACGCCGAGCGCCGCTCCGCCGCCACCCTCGAGGAGCTTCGCGTGGACGGGGTGCCGCTGCGCGAGGTGGTGCGCGTGTACGACGCCGCCGGGCCCAGCGAGATCCGCCGCCTGGAGCAGGGGCGCATGGTGGTGGTGCACGCCGACGTCGCCACGGGCGGGGTAGACGCGGCCGTGGAGCGGGTGCGTGCGGCGCTGGGCGCCGCGCCCGCGCCGCACGGCCTGCGGGTGGAAATCGGGGGCGAGAACGAGGAGATGCGCCGCGGCTTCCGCGGGCTGGCCTTCGCCTTCCTCCTGGCCCTCGTCCTCGTGTACATGCTGCTGGCGGCGGAGTTCGAGTCGCTGCTCCTTCCCTTCATCGTCCTCCTCGCCGTGCCGCTGGCCGCCGTCGGCTCCACCCTCGCGCTGTGGGTGACCGGCGCGGGGATCAACACCATGAGCCTGATCGGCATGGTGATCCTGGTGGGGATCGTGGACAACGACGCGGTCGTCAAGGTGGATTTCATCAACCAGATGCGCCGCGAGGGGATGAGCCGCCGCGACGCCATCTTCGCCGCCGGGCACGCGCGGATGCGGCCCATCGTGATGAACACCATCACCGCCATGCTGGGGCTGCTGCCGATGGCGCTCGCCCTGGGCCCGGGCGCGGAGCTGCAGGCGCCGCTGGCCATCGCCGTCTTCGGGGGGCTGCTCTCGGCCACGGCGCTGACGCTGGTGGTGATCCCCGTCGCGTACGACGTGCTGGACGAGCTGGGCGAGCGCATCGGCGCGGCGTTCGGGCGCAAGCCGGCCGAGGCGGCGATCCCCTTCCCCGCCGGCGTGGCGGCGGGGGATTGAGAAAGATCGATCCGGTTGGGGGCCGCCGACGTCGGGAGAGCGGCCACCGGCGGCGCCTACCTCAACTCAGCGCGCGTCGGTTCGTATGGGTCAGAAAATGCTTGCGCGAGCGATCAGCCGGTTCCATACTTTTACGGGGAGTTTTTGGCAGAGTCTCAACCGTCCGGGTTCAGCACGATGGGCATCGTCTCAACCGCTAAGTGGAACTGCGCCTCACGCGCCGCTCGCGTACGATCCTGGATTGGTCGAATGATCGTCTGCGGCGTCGTCGCGAGCATCTGTGCGTGCGGAGACCGGAACGCGCAGCGCTCCGCGACCCCACAAACGCCGAGGGGCAACGCGCTCGACGAGGTTGTGGAGTGGCACGGCGCGATCGAGTTGGAAGAGAACGAGAAGGTGTTGAACGTCCTTCCATACGCCGCCGTGGATCCACACGGGGGATTTCTGGTGTGGGATGAGCAGGAAGCGCAGATACGTCAGTATAGCCCGGAAGGTCGGCTGCGCGGGTACTTCGGCCGAAAAGGCGACGGGCCGAAGGAATTCCAGTTCCCGAGGGCAGCGATCCGGCGAGCTTCAGGTACCATCCTGGCTTTCGACACCTATGCGCGAGGCGCCGAGTTCGACCAAGCCGGCAGCGCGGTCCTGCGCACCTTCCGGACTCCCGTGGGACCGCTTCATTCGGCCTTGCTGCTCGACGACTCACTCGTGCTTCTCGGGGGACAGGTCGCCGGATCTTCAGGCGAGGCCGCACCTTCGCGTTTGCACGTGTGGAGCTTGGCTGGCAGCACGGTGCGGCGCAGCTTCTTTGCACCCACTCTTCCCAGTGAGGTGCAACGGCTTGCGGCAAACACTGCGGGATTCGTCAGCGCCGACCGCCGGGGCGACGTCATCGCCGCAACGTTCTCTCTCCGCGACACCATCTACTTCTTCGACCTCCAGGGGAACCCGCGTGGGCAGGTGCCGATGCCCTCACGGTTCTACAGGCGCCTGTCCAGCGAATCCCCGCTCCCCTCCCAGAAGAACGGGATCGTGGGTGCGCGCGAATGGATCGGGTCCTTCTCGTTGATCTCCAATGTATTCTGGGCTTCTGACGATACACTGATCGTGCAGTATCAGGACCGGGTCGGGACTGAGCCAAGGTGGAGGCTCCTTGGCCTTCGCCGGGACGGATCGCGCCTGTTCGAAGTCGTCGATTCACCATACCTGATTACTGTGGACCAGGCGAATGGCTGGTTCTACTTCGTGAAGCCCGGCTCTCCCACGCCGAACATCTGGTCTCGTGCCCGGCTTCGCCGATGAGCAGAACGCCGTTCGTTTTCGCCTGGCTCCTTGCGATGGCCGCTTGCGGCCGAACCGCCGGTGATTCACTCAAGCCGGGCGACACCTTCCCGGCGATCGCGGGCGTTCCGGCAGGAGAAGGCCTGCGCGTGGTCTGGGTACTACGGCCAGAAGACTATCTGAAGTGCGCCACCGGCGCCGACCAGGTCCGGCGGTTTCAGAGGCGCTACGGCTCTGGTGTTCCACTCACGGTATTGTACGTAGGCGAGCATCCCGAGTGGGGGCGTGCGTTTTTGATCCGGCACCGCGTAAACGGCTCCATGATCGTCGTCGATCGGCGCCGCTTCGAGCGCACCTTCCGCGGACGACGCGGCAGCGGAGTCCATCTGTTGGAAGGGACGCGCGTGCGGAAAGTCGTGATGCTGGCCGACACGAGCGAACTCATTGAAAAGCTCGAGCCGACAATCGAACCGCTGCTGGCTGGCCGAGGGGGCCGTGATTCATTTAACTTCATCAACATCAAGGAGCTACGATGACCATCAACAAGAAGCGCCTCGCATTGCTGTCGGGAAGCCTTGGCCTCGCGATCGTGGCGACGGGCATCTTCTCGACGCCTGGCGAAACTTCCTCCGTGTACGCTTACGGTTTGAGCAACCAGGGAGAAACCTGTGGTGGAACCTGCGGCCCGAACAACCTTTGCTGCAAGATCGAAGTCGTTGTGAACTAAGCTGGACCGATCGAGGTAAACCCGTGCGGCCCCCTCTCCAGCCTTGCTGTGCAACCCGAGCATGCAACATCGGAAACAACCGACGAACTGGATTCGTCTGTCGCTCACCCTTCTTCTGGGTGTTCCAGCCGCCTGCCAGCATGAATCCGGCGCCGGGAAGTACGTGTCGTACGACAGCGCGGGAATCCAAGTTCAGAATACGGGCACCGGCATAGAGCCCAGCGCCTGGGCCCTCGAGGCCGAACCGGTAATCAGCATTGGCGAGGTGGACGGCGCGCCCGAATACATGCTTCACGACGTACGCGGCGCCCTGCGGCTGCCCGACGGCGGAGTCGTGGTCGCCAACAGCGGGAGCAACGAGCTCCGCTGGTACGATGCGGCGGGCAGGCACGTCCGCTCGGCGGGGCGGGACGGCGGCGGGCCGGGCGAGTTCCTGTCGCTTGCGGGGCTCGCCGCCGGCCCCGGCGGACGCGTGCATGCTTGGGACGCCACCAGCCTGCGCCTTTCGACATTCGGTGCGGACGCCGGACTGCAGGGGTACTGGACGGTTCCCGCGGACAGCTTCGGACCGAACGTCGAACTCGCTGGCGTGCTGGCCGACAACTCCGTCGTGCTTCTGGATGGGTCGAGCACGGTATTCACGCTGTCGCCGGCACCCAGGCGCGACTCGATGCGGATCTGGCATGCCTCACCCGGCGGCGCCGTCCGCAGGATGATGACCATCCCCGGCCCGGAACGTATCACCTGGGGTTCAGCCCAGGGCGCGGTGCGCAGCCCGGCGCCGTTCGCCCGCAGCACGCTGACGGCGGTGGGCGATGACCGCGTCTGGATCGGGGACAACGAGCGGTACGAAGTCGGCGGCTATGGCGACGACGGCAGGCTCCGGCGCCTGGTCCGCCGAGCGGCCGCCCCGCGGAAGGTGAGCGACCGGGAGAAGGACGAGTATCGCCGGGCCTGGCGCGAACGCGTCGGCTCCGGAGGCCCGGTCCCCGGCGCCGCCCTGGAGACGTTTCTCGCGGAGATGCCGTTCCCCGAGACCCATCCCGCCTTTTCGGCGCTGCACGTGGATTCCGAGGGCCGGCTGTGGGTGCGCGAGCGCGACGACGCGGCGGGCTCGCACTGGGCGGTGCACGATGAAGACGGCAGGCTGGCGGGATCGCTCACGCTGCCGCCGCGCGCCGAGCCGCTGGACATTTCCGCCAACCACGTCGTCGCCCGCTGGACGGACGAAGACGGGGTGGAGTTCGTCCGCGTCTACCGCTTCAGGCCGTGAACGCACGCGTGGCTGACCCGCGATGATCCGCTTTTCCATCCGCCGTCCGGTCGCCGTCGCCATGGCGTATGCGGCGCTCGCCCTGCTGGGCGTGGCGTCGTGGCTGAACGTGCCCCTGGAGCTGCTCCCCGATACGCAGCTCCCCCGGCTTCGCGTCACCGTCAGCTGGCCCGGCGCCTCGCCCGAGGTCACCGAGGCGTTCCTCACCTCGCCGGTGGAAGCCGCCGTGCAGCAGGTGCGCGGGGTGGAAACGGTCACCAGCACCTCGGAGGAGGGGCGCGGCACGATCGAGGTGGAGTTCGCGCGCAGCGCCGACATGAACTTCGCGCGGATGGACCTGGGCGAGCGGCTGGCCGCGCTCGACGAGAGCCTTCCCGAGGAGGCCGGCCGGCCGGTGGTGGAGCCGTACGTCCCCGAAGAGTTCCAGGAGCAGAACCGCCCGTTCCTCCGCTATACCATCACCGGGCCGCTCACCGCCGAGGCGCTGCGCACGGTGCTGGACGAAACGGTGGCACCCGAGCTGCGCCAGGTGGAGGGCGTGGCCGACGTGCAGGGCTTCGGCGGGCGGCAGCGGGTGCTGGAGATCGCGCTGGACGAGCGGCGCATCCTGGCGCTGGGATTGTCCCCCGAGCAGGTGCGGGAGCGTGTGGCGGAGGCCGAGGACGTGCGCGAGGCCGGCGCGGTGGAGCGCGCGGGAATGCGGTACACGCTCGCCATCCGCGAGTACGCCGGCTCCGCCGAGCGCCTGCGCCGCCTGGCCCTGCTGACGGACCGCGGGCGCGTCGTCCGGCTGCAGGACGTGGCCGTCATCCGCGACACCTACGAGGAGCCGCGCAGCCTGTACCGCATCGACGGGCAGCCGGCGGTCTCGTTCCAGGTGGTCAAGCAGATCGGCAGCAACGTGGTGAAGGTGGCCGACGCGGTGAAGGCCCAGGCGGCGCTCACCGAACGGCGGCTTCCCGGCGGCGCCCGGCTGATCCTGGACGACGACGAAAGCGAGGCCGTCCGCACCCAGCTGACGGACCTGCGCGGCCGCGCCGTCTCGTCGGCGCTCATCGTGTTCGTGGTGCTCTTCCTCTTCCTGCGCTCGTTCCGCTCGGCCGCCATCGTCTTCGCCAGCATCGCCTTCTCGGCCCTCATCACCCTCAACCTGCTGTACTTCGGCGGGCTGACGCTGAACGTGCTGACGCTGATGGGGCTGGCGATGGGCTTCGGGCTGATCATCGACAACGCCGTCGTGGTGCTGGAGAACGTGTACCGACACGCGCGCACCGCCCCGGACGCCCGCGCCGCCGCCGAGCGCGGGGCGGGCGAGATGGTGCTTCCCGTGCTGGCGGCCACGCTGACCACCATCATCGTCTTCATCCCCTTCGTGTACCTGCAGGGCGAGGTGCGGCTCTTCTACGTGCCGCTGGCCATCGTGGTGGGCTTCACCAACCTGGCCTCGCTCTTCGTCACCTTCACCTTTACCCCGGCGCTCGCGGGGCGGCTGCTGGAATCGCGCGTCCGCACCATCCGCGAGCGCGAGGTTTCCACGCGGCGCCCGCCGTACGAGCGGCTGTACGCGTCGGCGGTCTCGGCCACGCTGCGCCGCCCCTGGCTGGCCGTCGTGGCCTCGCTGCTCATGCTGGGGGGCAGCTTTCACCTGTTCGACAAGTACGTCACCCGCGGGACGGTGTGGCAGCCCTGGTGGAACCAGGAATCGTACATCAGCATCAACTTCGGCCTTCCGCGCGGCGAGGAGCTGGAGCGCACCGACGACCTGGTGAAGTACTTCGAGCAGCGGCTGAAGGCCATGCCCGAGGTATCCCGCTTCACCACCTACGTCTACCCGCAGGCCGCGCAGATGCGGGTAGACTTTCCCGACTCGCTGCAGGAAACGTCCATCCCCGTCTCCATCAAGGAGCAGCTGGAGGCGTACAGCCACCAGTACGGCGGGGCCGAGGTGCGGGTGTACGGCTACGGCCCCTCCTTCTACGGCGGGGGCGCGTCGCCGCCCAACTACAGCATCAAGGTGCTGGGATACAACTACGAGCAGGTGCGGCGGATCGCGGACGACCTGGGCACCCGGCTCCAGCGCTTCACACGCATCCAGGACGTCGACACCAACTCGTCGGGGGCGTGGTACCAGCAGGACAAGGCCACCGAGGTGGTGCTGCGGGTGAACCGGCAGGCGCTGGCGGCGCACGGCGTTACCTCGACCGAGGTGGTGCAGCGGGTGAGCGCGGCGGTGGGGCGCAACGGGCAGCGCGGCTTCCTGCGGCTGGGCGACGAGGAGATGGCCTTCAGCGTGGCGCTCGACGGGCACCAGCGCATGGACGTGCAGCAGCTGCGCGACCTGCTGGTCCCCGCCCCCGGCGGCGCCGCGGTGCGGGTGCGCGACGTGGCGCGGGTGGACGAGCGCGAGGTGCTCAGCCGCATCATCCGCGAAGACCAGCAGTACCAGCGCACGGTGAGCTACGAATTCCGCGGGCCCGCCAAGCTGGGCGACAAGGTGCACGAGGCGGTCATCAAGGCCACCCGCCTTCCCGCCGGCTACACGCTGGTGGGGCGCGAAGAGTGGAAGTGGTCCGACGACGAGCGCACGCAGATCTACGGGGTGCTGGGCATCTCCCTGGTCCTGGTCTTCATGGTCACCGCCGCGCTCTTCGAGTCGCTGCGCCAGCCGCTGTGCGTGCTGCTGACGGTGCCCATGGCGCTGATCGGCGTGTTCATGGTTTTCTTCTTTTCCGGCGCCAGCTTCACCCGCGAAGCCTTCATCGGGGTGATCATGATGGGCGGCGTGGTCACCAACAACGCCACCCTCCTGGTCGACCACCTGAACCAGGTGCGGGCCACGGCCGGGCTCCCGCTCCGCGACGCCATCCTGCGCGGCACGCTGGAACGGGTGAGGCCCATCCTGATGACCAGCGCGGTGACCATCCTGGGGCTGCTCCCGCTCGTGCTGTTCAGCGAGGCCGCCGACGCCAACATCTGGAATGCGCTCGGATACTCGCTGCTGGGCGGCCTGGCCAGCTCCACGGTCCTCGTCCTCACCGTCACCCCGGCGCTCTACCTACTCTTCGAGCGCGGCCCGGAGCGCAGGCGCCTCCATGACGCCGAGGCCGCCGCGCCAGCGCCGTCTGCCGAGCCGGCGCCCGAGCCCGTGCCCGCCTGAGCGAGTCCCCTCTTCCACCGCCGACCCGACCCATGGAACCAAAGATCCGTCGATTCGTTGCCCGTGCCGCCTGCCTCCTTCTCGCCGCCTGCGGGGAAGAGTCCGCGAGCACGGGATTCGTCGTCGACACCCTCCCCGGCGGGCGCGTGGTCGCCAGCAACACCGGGACGGGCGCGTGGAAGAAAGGCGGGGGATGGACGCTCGTCGAAGAGCTTCGCATCGGCACGGCCGACGGCGAGGGACCCGACATGTTCAGCGGAATCCAGGCCCTCCAGGCCGACCCGCTGGGGCGCGTCTGGGTGGCCGACCGGAGCACGCAGGAGATCCGGGTCTTTGGAAGCGACGGGCGGCACGTGCGCACGGTCGGCCGCAAGGGTGCGGGCCCGGGCGAGTTCGAGAGCGTGATGGGGATGTCGTGGGCGGCGGATGGCATCCTGTGGGTGGCGGACGGCGACAACAACCGGTATACCGTTCTCGATACCGCGGGCAGGGTACTCGCCACGCATCGGCGCGAATCAGGGATGATGCAGATTCCCTGGCCCGGCGGCTTCGATGGCCGGGGGCGGCTGCACGACGTCGTTCCCGGCGCCGACTTCCGCCCGTCGGTGGTGCGCTATGGGCCCGGCCTGAAGCAGGCCGACACGGTTCCACTCCCGGAGTACGAGCAGGCCAGCTTCACCATCGTTCGCGACGGCCGGAGGCGGATGAGCGTGACGGTGCCGTTCGCGCCGAGCCGCGACTGGCGGGTTTCACGCGGGGGCGTGTGGATCGGCACCGGCGAAGCGTTCCGCGTTCACCGGCTGGGCGAACGCGGCGACACGGTGTTCACCGTCGAGCGGCAGTACGAGCCGGTGCCGATCACGGCGGCGGAGCGGGATACCGCCCTGGCACGGCTGAAGTGGTTCACCGACCAGGGCGGAAAGGTGGATGCCTCGCGGGTTCCCGCCCACAAGCCGGCGTTCGAGGGGTTCTTCGAGGACGACCAGGGCTACCTGTGGGTGCGGCCGTACACGCGCGAGGGCCAGGAGGGAGGATACGACGTGTTCGACCCGGCCGGCCGGTACCTGGGACACGTGGAGATGCCGGGGCGCCCCGGCTACGTGCAGCCCGTAGTGCGAGGCAACCTGCTGTACGCGATGGTGCTGGACGACGACGACGTCGGGTACGTGGTGCGGTACCGCATCCAGGGGCGCTGAGCCGCCTGGACGGCCGGATGGGATCGAGGAGGGACGGAGAACGGGCTCTCCGTCCCTCCTCTTCGTCTCGCCGTGCGAGGCCGTTCTGACGCGGCTGCATCTGACGGCACCGTGGTTGCTGCGTTACATTCCTGACAGGCAGCAACCTTTCGGTCCGAACGACAGGCAGCGCAGTGGACAAGGTCTTTCGCAAGCTCTTCAAGCAGCACTTCGGCGCCCCGCCGGTCAGCATCCTCGAGATCGCGGGCGACGGCTCGGCGCGCAAGATGGTGCGGCTGGTGGGCGAGAACATGGAAACGGCCGTGGGCGTCGTGGGCCCTGACCCCGACGAGAACCGCGCCTTCCTCTCGTTCTCGCGCTCCTTCCACGGCATCGGCCTCCCCGTCCCCGAGATCTACGCGGTGGACGAGAAGGCCGGGATGTACGTAGAGGAGGACCTGGGCGAGACCACCCTGTTCGACGCCGTCTCGCAGGCCCGCCAGGCCGACCCCCAGGCCGACTTTCCGGCCGAGATGCTGCCCGTGTACCGGCGCATCCTGGAGGTGCTTCCCCGCTTCCAGGTAGAGGGCGGCAAGGTGGTCGACTACTCCGTCGCCTACCCGCGCGCGGCGTTCGACCGGCAGTCCATCCTGTGGGACCTGAACTACTTCAAGTACCACTTCCTCAAGCTGGCGCACATCCCCTTCAACGAGGCGCGGCTGGAGAAGGACTTCCGCCGCTTCGCCACCTTCCTGCTGGGCGCCGACACCCGCCACTTCCTGTACCGCGACTTCCAGTCGCGCAACGTGATGGTGCGCGAGGGCGAGCCCTGGTTCATCGAC
>NZ_DATBNB010000855.1 GCF_036554565.1 Longimicrobium sp.
GGCGTTTCCGTCGAAGGCGCGGTCGTGCGCCGCGAGTGGCACCGCGTGCGCCGCAGCCGCGGCGGAATGTACGACGAGGTGGGCGAGTGGGTGACCGACACGGTGGCCACCTGCGTGGTGAGAACTCCGGGCACCTGCGCCGTCACCCCGCGCGCGGGCGGCACCTACACCGTGTCGCTCACGGCGACGGACGCGCAGGGCCGGCAGGCGCGGACCACCTTCACCCGCTGGGCCGTGGGCGGCGACTGGGTGCCCTGGAACGACGAGGGCAAGTTCGCGATGGACGTGGTCGCCGACAAGGAGCGCTACTCGGTGGGCGACACCGCCACGGTGCTCATCGCCTCGCCCTTTACCGAGGCGGAGGCGTGGGTGACGGTGGAGCGCGAGCGGGTGCTGGAGCAGCGCCGCATCCGCATCACCTCCGGCACGCACACGCTGAAGATCCCCATCACCGAGGGGTTCGCGCCCAACGCCTTCGTCTCGGTGATCGTGGTGCGCGGCCGCAGCGCGCCCCCGGGCACTGTGGACGATCCCGGGCGGCCGACGCTGAGGGTGGGCTACACCGAGCTGCGGGTGACGCCCGAGGTCAAGCGGCTGGCGGTGGAGGTGACGCCGCTGCAGCCCGAGTACCGCCCCGGCGACAGCGCCCGCATCCGCGTTCGCGTGCGCGACGGCGCCGGGCGCGGGCAGGTGAGCGAGGTGACGCTGTGGGCCGTGGACGAGGGCATCCTTTCCCTCACCGGCTACAAGACGCCGGACCCGCTGCAGCTGCTGTACCAGCCGCGCGGCATAGGGATGCGGCTGGGGAGCAACCTGGTGGCCGTGGCGCCGCAGGTGCCCGAGGGGCAAAAGGGCACGCGCAACCCCGGCGGCTCCGGCGGGCAGGACCTCACCGGCATCCTGCGCTCGCGCTTTCGCCCCACGGCGTTCTTCGTGGGATCGGTGGTGACGGACGCCAACGGGGAGGCGGTGGTCACGGGCGGGCTGCCGGACAACGTCACCACCTTCCGGGTGATGGCCGTGGCCGTCACCGCGGGCGACCGCTACGGGGCGGGGCAGTCGCCGCTGCTGGCGACGCGCCCGCTGATCGCCCGGCCGGCGCTGCCGCGCTTCCTGCGCGAGGGCGACGACTTCACCGCGGGCGTGGTGATCAACCACCGCTTCGGCCGCTCGGTGAACGCGCGGGTGACCGTACAGGCCACCGGCGTGACGATGTCCGGCGTGGCACAGCGCGACGTGACGCTGGTGGCCGGCCGCGGCGCGGAGGCGCGCTTCGGCTTCCAGGCGCCGGTGCTGGGGGACAGCGCCACGTTCCGCTTCGGGGTGACCGGGGGCCGGGAGGCGGACGCGGTGCAGGTGCGCATTCCCATCCACCCCGCCAACCGGCCCGTGGTGCAGACGGCGTCGGGGGTGCTGCGCGACACGGCCACGGTGGAGTTCATCCTGTCTCCCGAGGCCGATCCCGCCCGCTCGCGGGTGGAGCTGGGCTTCGGCACCTCTCCGCTGTCGCTCGTGCAGGGTTTCGGGCGGCGGCTGGAACTGTATCCGTATGAGTGCACCGAGCAGCTTTCCAGCGGCGTGCTTCCGCTGATCGGCCTGTACCGCGCGCGCGCCGGGCTGGCCGAGGGCGCCGTGCCGGCGGATGCGCAGCGGCGGATCGCGGGCGTGGTATCGATCCTGGAACGCCGGCAGCGGGCGGACGGCGGCATCGGGTTGTGGGATGCGCGCGGGTGGACGTCGCCCTGGTTGACGGCGTACGCGGGGCGGGTGATGCTGGAGGCGCGCGGGGCGGGCGTGGAGGTGAGCGACAGCGTGCTCGCGCGGATGGGCCGCTACCTGGAGGCGAGCCTTCGCGAGCCGGAGATGCTGCGCGCCGTGCTGGACCCCCGGCAGCAGGGGCTGGACTGGGTGCTGGGCGAGC
>NZ_DATBNB010000856.1 GCF_036554565.1 Longimicrobium sp.
TTGCGCTGCGCGGGCGTCAGCTTCGCAAGGCGATCGGTCAGCTCAGTCATGTCCACTCTCGTCGATACCCGCCGTCAGCAGCGCCTCGATCTCGTCGTCGCTCAGCCCCTCCACCCCCGCCAGCAGCGCGTCCAGCCCCGCGTGCGCGGCCGCGCCGTCCACCACCGCCGCCAGCGTGGCCACCGTGGGTGCCTCGAACACGGCGCGCACGCCGATCTCCGCGCCCAGCTCCGCGCGGATGCGGGCCACCAGCTGCGTCGCCATCAGCGAGTCGCCGCCCTCCGTGAAGAAGTCGTCGTGCAGCCCCGGCGCGGCGCCGAGCAGCGTTTCCCAGATGCGCCCGACCACCCGCTCCGTGGCCGTCCAATCCGCACGCGCGTCGCCGGGCTCGGCCTCCGCCTCCGCCTCGTTCCCCGCGACCGCCGCCGGGGCCACGAAGCCGGGCCGCGGCGCGCGGTCCACCCAGAATCGCTTGCGCTCGAAGGGATAGGTGGGGAGCGGAACGCGGCGGCGCGCCTGGCCTCCGTGCACGGCGCGCCAGTCGATCTCCACCCCCGCGGCCCAGGCGCGGCCTAGCGCGGAGAGCAGCACCTCGACGTCGTCCGCCGCGTCGCCGGCGTGGCGCATGGAGGGGAGGGCGGCGGCTCCCGGCACCTGCCGCCGGGCCAGCGACGACAGCGTGCGCCCGGGCCCGCACTCCACGAACACCCGCTCGCGCCCCTCCGCGGCCAGCGTGGCAAGGCAGTCGGCGAAGCGGACGGCCTGGCGCAGGTGGCTGGCCCAGTACGCCGGGTCTGCCGCCTGCTGCGGCGTGATCCACGTTCCCGTGAGGTTCGACACCCAGCGCAGCGAGGGCGCCCCGCGGGAGGTCTGCGCCACGCGGGCCCGGAAGGCGTCGAGGATGGGGTCCATCATCGGCGAGTGGAAGGCGTGCGACGTTTCCACGCGCTTCGCCTGGATGCCGCGGGCCGCTAGCTCCGCCTCCAGCCGCGCGATCTCGTCGCCCGGCCCGGAAACCACGCAGCGGTCCGGCGCGTTGATCGTGGCGATGGAGATCGATCCGCCCAGCGCCGGCTCCACCTCGGCCGCCGGGAGGGGAATTGCGAGCATGGAGCCCGGCGGCAGCGACTGCATCAGCCGGCCGCGCTCGGCGACCAGGGCCAGCGCATCTTCCAGCGAAAAGACGCCGGCCAGGCAGGCCGCCACGTACTCGCCCACGCTGTGGCCGACCATGGACTCCGGCACGATCCCCCACGCCATCCACTGCTTCGCCAAGGCGTACTCGACGGCGAAGAGCGCGGGCTGGGTGAGCGCCGTCTGCGTGAGCCGGTCCGCGTCGTCCGAGAAGATCGCCTCGCGCAGATCCAGCCCCAGGTGCGGGCGCAGGAGCTCCGCGCAGCGGTCCAGCTCCTGGCGGAAGACGGGCTCGCGCTCGTACAGCCCGCGCGCCATCCCCGCGTACTGCGCGCCCTGGCCGGGAAAGAGGAAGACGGCGGCGGGCGCCTCGCTCCCGGCCAGGCCGGCCACGCCCTTCGCCGCGTCCGCCAGCGCCTGCGCGGCCTCGGCGTGCGTGCGCCCCACGACGGCGCGGCGGTGGGCGAACTGCCGCCGCCCCTGCTGAAGCGTCCACGCCACGTCCGCCAGCGCCTGTTCCGGGTGCTGCTCCAGGTGCGCGGCCAGCCGCCCGGCCGCGGCCTCCAGCGCCGTCTCGGTGCGGGCCGAAAGGACCAGCAGCTGCTCCGCGCGTGACGGCGCGGGGGAGGGCGCCGCGGCGGGCGCCTGCTCCATCACCACGTGCGCGTTGGTGCCGCCGATGCCGAACGACGAGACCCCGGCGCGCCGCGGCACCCCGGCGGGCGGCGTCCACTTGGCCAGCGTGGCGTTGACGAAGAAGGGGCTGGACGCGAAGTCGATCTGCGGGTTGGGCTTCGTAAAGTGCAGCGAGGGCGGGATCTCGCCCTCGCGCAGCACCAGCGTGGTCTTGATGAGCCCCGCGATCCCCGCCGCCACGTCGAGGTGGCCGATGTTGGTCTTGATGGAGCCGATGGCGCAGAAGCCGGTGCGGTCCGTTCCCGCGCGGAAGGCCTGCGTGAGCGCCTCGATCTCGATGGGGTCGCCCAGCTCCGTCGCCGTGCCGTGGGCTTCCACGTAGGTGATGGTGGCGGGGTCCACGTCCGCGGCGGCGTGCGCGGCGCGGATGGCGGCGGCCTGCCCCTCTACCCGCGGCGCGGTGAAGCCGATCTTGGCGGAGCCGTCGTTGTTGATGGCGGAAGCCAGGATCACCGCGTGCACGGTGTCACCGTCGGCCAGCGCGTCTTCCAGCCGCTTGAGCGCAGCGACCGCCACGCCGCTGCCGCCCACCGTTCCCCGCGCCTCCGCGTCGAAGGCCCGGCAGTGCCCGTCCGGCGACAGGATGTTCCCCTGCTCGTACAGGTAGCCCATGTGCTGGCCCGCCGTGACGGCCGAGCCCCCGACCAGGACCATGTCGGCGTCGCCGCCCAGCAGCGCCTGGCAGGCCAGGTGCACCGCCACCAGCGAGGTGCTGCACGCCGTCTGCACCACCACGGCGGGGCCTTCGAGCCCCATCTTGAACGCCGCGCGGCTGGCCAGGAAGTCCTTGTCGTTCCCCATGTTCACGGTCATCTCGCCGGCCGCGGCGATCACGTCGGGGCGAAAGAGCAGGTTCACGTGGTAGCTGCTCATGCTGGCGCCCGCGTACACGCCTACGCGGCCGGGGGCGCGCGCGGCATCGTAGCCGGCGTGCTCCAGCGCCTCCCACGCCACCTCCAGGAACAGGCGCTGCTGGGGATCGGTGACCTGCGCCTCGCGGGGGGTGAAGCCGAAGAAGGCGGCGTCGAAGCGGTCCACGTCGTCCAGCGCGCCCCGCGCGGGAACGTACGCGGGGTTCGCGCGCAGCGTCTCGGGCACCCCCGCCGCGGCCAGCTCCTCGGCGGTGAAGTGGCGGATGGACTCCACCCCCGCGCGCAGGTTGGCCCACAGGGCGTCCACGCCGGGCGCGCCGGGAAAGCGCCCCGCCATTCCCACGACGGCGATCTCCAGCCCCGTGGGCTCGTTGGTATGACTCATCTCGAAATCTTGTTTATTCGTCGTCAACGAACAGGGAACGGCCTGCCCTCCCGCCACCCGGTCCCGCCGTCACCCCGGCCCGCCCCCGTCGCCCCGCGGCCCCGCCACGCCGGCCCGCCCCCTTGCCCGCAGCCTGTGCCGCCCGTCCCGCACCCGCGCGTCGTCCGCCGGGGCGGCGGCCGGCTCGGGCGCGGGGGAGTCCAGCGCCGCGGCCAGGGCATTCACCGTAAGGTAACGGAAAAGGTGGGTGATGGGCACCGGCTGGCCGAACGCCTCGCGCAGGCGCGCCTGCACCCGCACCAGCAGCAGCGAGTGGCCGCCCAGGTCGAAGAACCGGTCGTGCGCGCCCACGCTCTCCACCCCCAGCACCTCGGCCCACACCGCGGCCACCCTGCGCTCCGCCTCCGTGCGCGGCGCCTCGTAGGCGCGGGCGGCGGACGAGCTTCCCTCGGGCGCCGGCAGCGCCTTGCGGTCCAGCTTGCCGTTCGGCGTCAGCGGCAGCCGCTCCAGCGCCACGAACGCCCACGGGACCATGTACTCCGGCAGGCTCCGCCGCAGGTGCTCGCGCAGCTCGTCGGCCTCGGCGCCGGCGACGACGTACGCCACCAGCCGCTTGTCGCCCGGTGCGTCCTCTCGCGCCATCACCACGCAGTCGGTGACGGCCGGGTTCCGGCGCAGCGCCGCCTCTACCTCGCCCAGTTCGATGCGGAAGCCGCGCACCTTCACCTGCGCATCCAGCCGCCCCAGGTACTCCAGCGTGCCATCCACCCGCCACCGCGCCCGGTCTCCCGTGCGGTACAGCCGCGCGCCGGGCTCGCCCGAGAGCGGGTCCGGTACGAAGCGCTCCGCCGTCAGCCCCGGCCGGGCCAGGTAGCCGCGCGCCAGCCCGCGGCCGCCCAGGTACAGCTCGCCCGGCACCCTCGCCGGCACCGGCCGCAGCGCGGCGCCGAGCACGTAGGCGCGCGTGTTGGCGATCGGCCGGCCGATGGTGGCCGGCCCGCCTGCCTGGCGCAGCGTCCAGGTGCTGTAGGTGGTGTCTTCCGACGGGCCGTACAGGTCGTACACGCGCTCGATCCCCTCGGCGTAGAGCGCGTCCACCACCGACGGCCGCAGCGGCTCGCCGGCCAGGTTCACCGTGCGCACGCCGGAGGGAATCCCGCCGCTCTTCAGCAGCGCCACGATGGCGGAGGGCACCGTGTTCACCAGCCGCACCTGCCCGGCCGTGGCCGATTGCGGCAGCGCCAGCGCGTTTTCCACCACGATCACGCGGCCGCCGAGGGACAGCGGGAGGAAGAGCTCGAAGACGGAGAGGTCGAAGGAGATGGACGTGGACGCCAGCACGCCGGACAGCTCCTCGGCCGTGAAGACGTCGGCCGCCCACGACACGAGCGCCACCGCGCTCTCGTGCTCGATGGCCACGCCCTTGGGGACGCCCGTGCTCCCGGAGGTGTAGATCAGGTACGCCAGGCTCCGCGGGGTGGCGCGGCTCTCGATGCGGTCCGCGCTCTCGCGGGCGATCTCGGCCGCCGCCCCGTCCACGCTCACCACCGTGACGCCGTCCGGCACGGGCAGCGCCGGGCGCAGCGATTCCTGCGTCAGCAGCACCACCACGCCGGAGTCGGCAAGCGTGAACGCAAGCCGCTCGGCGGGATAGGCCGGGTCGAGCGGCACGTAGGCGCCGCCCGCCTTGAGCACGGCAAGGAGGGCGACGACCATCTCCACCCCGCGGGCCACGCACACGCCCACCCTGGTCTCGCCGCCCACGCCCTGGCGAACGAGGTGGCGTGCCAGCCGGTTCGCCCGCTCGTCCAGCGCGCGGTAGGTGACCGAATCCGCTTCGTGGACGACCGCGGCCGCGTCGGGGGTGCGCGCCGCCTGCGCTTCGAACAGCTCGTGGATGCA
>NZ_DATBNB010000857.1 GCF_036554565.1 Longimicrobium sp.
CGCGCCGCGTGGTGAGGCTCAGGGCCACGAACAGCGCGCAGTACAGCAGCCCGCCCACGGCCACCGCAGCCGCAAAGCCCAGCACCACGCCGTCCGGGTCCAGCTTCTGGAACCCGGCGAACGCAGACAGCAGCGTCGCGGGCACCAGCAGCGCGGCCGTGGCCGCGCCCGCCACCACGATGCGCGTCAGCACGATTCGCCACCTCGCCACGGGCTTGCCCAGCACGTAGGCGATGGTGCCGTCATCGATCTCCGCCCCGAACACCCCCGTCCCCACCACCAGCGCCAGAAGCGGCAGCAGCACGGACACGATGAGCGTGCTGGTCTCCACCATCACGATTTCCATCGGCTGCTCCGTCTGGCGGGCCGCGATGAACGCGATCAGGGCGGGCAGCAGGGCCAGCAGGGCGACCCACCACACCTTGCGGTTTCCCGTGAGCTGGCGGACGGCGATCCTGGCCAGGGTACGCTCGATCGTCAGGCTCATCTCTTCACCAGGTAGCTGAAGACGCTTTCCAGCGACTCGTCGGTGGGCCGCAGTTCGAACAGCGTGACGCCGGCGGACCGGGCGATGCCGGCCAGCGCCAGGGCGAACGAGCCGCGGTCGCTCGCGCGAACGCTCAGGTGTTCTCCCAGTTCCACCCCGTGCACCGACGGGTGCGCCACCAGCGCCGAGGCCAGGCGCCGGTCGTCGCTGGAGCGCAGGGTGAAGGTGTGGGGCCGGTCCGTCATCAGCCGACGGATCTCGCGGAAGTGGCCCGAGGCCGCGAGCCGTCCCGAGACGACCACCAGCACGTTGTTGGCGAGCTGGTCCAGCTCCTCCAGGATGTGCGACGAGATCAGGATCGTGCGCCCCTCCGCCGCCAGCCGCTTCAGCAGATCCATCATCTGCATGCGCTGGGTGGGGTCCATGCCGTTGAAGGGCTCGTCCAGAAGCAGGATGCGCGGATCGTGCACCAGCGCCCCGGCGATCTTGGCGCGCTGCCGCATGCCCTTGCTGTACGTGCCGATGCGGCGGTCCATCGCCCCGCGCAGGTCCACGATGTCGATGGCCCGCTCCGCGGCAGCCTTCGCGTCGGCGAGGCCGTGAAGGCGGGCGTTCATCAGCGCGAACTCGTAGCCCGTCAGGAACGGGTACACGGCCTCGCGCTCCGGAACCAGCCCCAGCGCGCGGTACATCTCGGGGTTCTTCCACGCGGAGCGCCCGTCCACCAGCACCTCGCCCGCCGAGGGTTCCAGGAACCCCGACATCATGTGGAGAATGGTGCTCTTGCCGGCGCCGTTGGGGCCCAGCAGTCCGGTGATCCCCGCCCCCAGCGAGAAGGTGATGTCGTTGACGGCGACCACGTTGCCGTACCACTTGCTCACGTTCCGCAGCTCGAGCGCGGCGTCGGGGGCGGGCGCGGCGGGCCGCACGGCCGGCGTTTCCAGCAGTTGCGTGCTCATACGGTCATCCTCCGATAGCGCCAGGCCAGGATCGCGATGGAGATCACGGCCAGGGCGGCCACGGTCAAACCGTACACCTCCGGGTGCTCGGTCGCATCCTTGAGCACGCCGTCGGCCTTGGCCCCGAACAGGGCGAGGATGGTACCCCCTACCGCGAAGATCGGGTTGATGAGCACCGCATACCGCTGCGCGTCGCCCTCCAGTATCTCCGTGAGGATCCCCGCGATGGGCACGGTGATGAAGAAAAAGCCGAACGCCGCCGCCGTCGCCAGCCAGCGGCGCTGCACCAGCGAGGCGAGCGCCAGGGCCGGCGTGCCGATGCCCAGGGCGGCGACGGCGGGGGTGGCCAGGATGGGGAGGAAGTACTTCGACTCGGCCTTCACCGCCGCCACGAAATCCGCCCCCATGGCCAGCCGGCCCACCAGCAGGATCAGCAGCGGCGTGAGCACCAGGATGACAACGGCCGTCCACATCGCCAGGAGCTTGGCGCCCGCATATTCCCGGGCGGGAAGCGGCCGGGAAAAGTAGAGCGGAAGCACCCGGTACTGCTGGTCGCGGCTCACCAGCTCCGGGGCCTGCGCGGCGCAGAACAGGGCGATGACGAGCGACACGAACGCGAACACGTCGTCGTAGCTCATCAGGTTGGCCATGCCGCCCGTGAACGCGCTGGCCGCCACCGACACCGCCGAGGGAAAGCAGATGAAGGCGAAGAGCATCCACGGGATCCATAGCGCCCTCCCGCCTCGCCCCAGCCCGAAGGCACTGCGCAGCGAGTGGACGTACAGCGTGCGGAAGGCGTAGCCGCGGCCCAGCCGGGCGCCCTCGTACTTCCGATAGCCGATGTCGTAGATGACCCCGGCGACGGCGTCAGGCGCGAGCGACATGCGCCTCCTCGTTGGTTGCGTGGGTGGGAGCGCGGAACAGGTCCTGGAGCGTGTTGCGGCGCCGCTCCATGCGGACCAGGGCCAGCCCCAGGTCGGCCGCGGCGTCGCGGACGGCGTCGTAGGGGCGGTCGTCGGACAGGGGCAGCAGCACCATCCCCTCGTCCACGCGCGCGGTGATGCCTTCGCTCGCGAGCCGGGCGACCAGCTGGTCGATCCCCTCGTCAACCTCTACCGCCAGCAGCTGCTGGTCGCCGGTGAACGTGTGGAGCGCGGCCGCGCTCTTCAGCTTGCCGGCGTCGATGGCCACCAGGAAGTCGCTCACGCGCTCGATCTCGCCCAGCAGGTGCGAGCACACCATCACCGCGATGCCGAACTCGCGGCCGGTGCGGCGGATGAGCTCCAGCATCTCTTCGCGGCCGGCCGGGTCGAGCCCGTTGGTGGGCTCGTCCAGCAGCAGCAGCCGCGGATCGTGCACCAGCGACTGCGCCAGCTTCACGCGCTGCTTCATCCCCGTGCTGTATCCGCCGATGGGGCGGTACCGCTCTTCGTACAGCCCCACGTGGCGCAGCATTTCGGCGGCGCGCTCGCGGGCGGCGGCCCGGGGCAGGCCGGAGATGCGCCCCATGTGGGCAACGAACTCGGTGGCCGTCAGGTCGGGCGGAAGGCAGTCGTGCTCGGGCATGTAGCCCACCCGCTGCCGGATCTCCAGGCCGCGGGTGCGGGCGTCCAGCCCGAAGACGCTGACGTCGCCCGACGTGGGCGTCAGCAGCCCCAGCAGGATCTTGATGAAGGTGCTCTTGCCGGCCCCGTTGGCGCCCACGAACCCGATGATTCCGGGTTCCAGGTCCAGCGAAAGCCCGCGAAGCGCCGTCACGCCGCCCGGGTAGGTGTGCGTGAGGTCGCGAGCGGAGATCAGGGGCATCCGATCCCTTGTGGCGGTGTGTGGATAGGGGATGGTCCGCCAGACGGCGGGAAGTGCATGGGTGAGGTAACGGGAAAGCTACGACGTAAGTTTCACCGGCGCGAGTGCGGGCGGGCCGATAGGGATCGCAAGACGAACAGGCGGAGGCCGCGGCCCCCGCCCGTTCGTGTCTTCGTTCCGCCGAGATCAGTAGCCGGGCGTCTTGCTGCCCGGGTCCTCGCCCTGGCGCGATCCGCCCCCATGCTCCATCGGGGGATCGATCCGCTTGCTGTCCTCCGACATCTCCGGCCACGACCCGCCCGCGCCGGTCGAGCCGCCCGTCGATCCCAAGCCGCTGCCCGTAGACCCGAGGCCGCTCCCCGTCGATCCGAGACCGGAACCCGTGGAGCCGAGTCCGCTCCCAGATGATCCGAGGCCGGCGCCCGTCGATCCGAGACCGCCTCCAGTGGAGCCGAGGCCGGGGCTGGTGGAGCCGAACCCGCTGCCGGTCAGCCCAAGGTCGGCCGACGATCCGAGCCCGCTCGAGCCGAGACCGGACGAGCCGCTCGAACCGAGGCCGCTGGAGCCGAGGCCCGAGGAGCCGGAAGAACCGAGGCCGCTTCCCGCCGTTCCCAGCCCGGCGAGCGGATCGGTGGAGGCCGTGCCCGCCGTGCCGATGTCCGGGGTCAGCGTGCTGCCGCCAGCCGGCGTGCCGGTGGCCCCGGTCGCCCCCGGCGTGGTGCTGGCCGTGGACGAGGTCGACGCGCCGGAGCCGCCCTCGGCGCTGTGGCTGCGAGCCTCCGCGCGTTCGGCACGGTCGTCGAACTCACGGCGGATGCCATCGAGCGCACCCTGGATGCGCGACAGCAGCCCGTCGATCTTGGGCTGCACCTCGGCAATGAACTCGTCCACCTTGGGACGCGCCTTGTCGCGGGCCTCCTGCACCCGCGGCTTGATGTCGGCCAGGGCGCTGTCCACGCGCGAGTCCAGGTCCTGGAACGCCTGCTTGATCCGGGGACGCAGCTCGCCGAACACCGACTCCAGCCGCGAGTTCAGTTCCTCGAACGGGTCGTGCCGGCCGCTCCCGGCCGTCTCGCCCGCCCCCGCCGATCCTGCGCCCGTGGAGCCGGCCGAACCCGTGGACCCGGTCGATCCACCCGCCGCGCCGCCCGCCCCGCCCGGGATGGCGTGCCCGCCCAGGTCCGAGGCTGCCTGCGTGCCGGAAATCGGAGCCCCCGTGCCGCCGGACCCGCCCGTGGTCGCACCGGTGTACGCCTTGTCGCCGCCGATGGTGGAGCCACCCGCGCCCGTGCCGCCGTAGCCGGCGCCGCCGGTGGACCCGCCCGTCCAGCCCCCCGGCGCACCCGTGCCGCCGCCGACGTCGCTGCCGCCCAGCCCGCCCGCCGGCCCCCCGGTCACGCCGCCGGTTCCCCCCGGCGTGCCGCCGCTGGAGCCCGCGGTGCCGCCGGGAATGCCCGCACCCGGCCCGCCGCCGCCCGTGTACCCGCTCCCGCCAGATCCGGCGCCTGTGTCGCCGGGCCCACTCGGATTGTGATCCATCGTTCCATCTCCCCGTGCCTGAGCGTACGAACAGTCCGCCGGGAGTTCCGGCGCACTGGGAACTACGTCCTGACCACGCGATGGTTTCGGACGCACCCGCCGTGCCGGTCCGTCGTCCGCCGGCCGATCAGCCCTCCCCCTCGCCGTTTTCCGTGCCCTGTGCCATATTCCCCGGCTGCACCGCGATGGGGTGCAGGTTGATCCCCGTGATGGAGACGAGCGAGTCATGGCAACCGTTGACCTGGCCACCGCCGGCGCCCCGCTGACGGTTCTGAACGAAGACGAGCAGGCCTTCCGCGAAGCCGTCCGGCAGTTCGCCGAAGAAAGCGTCCGTCCGCTGGTGACGGAGATGGACGAGCACCAGAAGATGTCGCCCGAGCTGATCCCCCAGTTCTTCGAGCTGGGGCTGATGGGCATCGAGGTTCCCGAGGAGCTGGGCGGCACCGGCGCCTCGTTCTTCACCGCCGCGCTGGTGGTGGAAGAACTGTCGCGCGTGGACGCCAGCGTGGGCGTGTTCGTCGACGTGCAGAACACGCTGGTGAACAACGCCTTCCTGCGCTGGGGCTCGGCCGACCTCAAGGCCAGGTACCTCCCGCAGCTGTGCGCCGAAAAGGTGGGCGCCTACGCGCTCTCCGAGGCCGGCAGCGGCTCCGACGCGTTCGCCCTGGCCACGCGCGCCGTCAAGGCCGAGGGCGGGTTCCGGGTCACCGGCCGCAAGCTGTGGATCACCAACGGCGGCGAGGCCGAGATCTTCATCATCTTCGCCAATGCCAACCCCGAAGCGGGCTACAAGGGGATCACGGCGTTCATCGTCGAGAAGGAGTTCGGCGGCTTCTCGGTCGGCAAGAAGGAAGACAAGCTGGGCATCCGCGCCAGCAGCACCACCGAGCTGATCCTGGAAGACGTGTTCGTTCCCGACGAGAACGTGCTGGGCGAGGTGGGCAAGGGGTACAAGACGGCCATCGAAACGCTGAACGAGGGCCGCATCGGCATCGGCGCGCAGATGATCGGCATCGGGCAGGGCGCGCTGGACGCCACGGTGAAGTACGTGCAGGAGCGCGAGCAGTTCGGAAAGCGCATCGGCGACTTCCAGGGCGTGCAGTTCCAGATCGGGCAGATGGCCACGGAGCTCGAGGCCGCGCGGCTGATGGTGTACAACGCCGCCCGCCTGAAGGACGCGGGCCTTCCGTTCCTGCAGGAAGCCGCGATGGGCAAGCTGTTCTCGTCGCAGGTGGCGCAGCGCATCGCCAGCACGGCGGTGGACCTGTTCGGCGGCTACGGCTTCACCCGCGAGTACCCGGTGGAGAAGTTCTACCGCGACAGCAAGATCGGCTCGATCTACGAGGGCACCAGCAACATGCAACTGCAGACCATCGCCAAGAACCTGATGAAGTAGTTCGGGATCGCGGCGGACCATGTGACGAGGGGCACCCGGCGGCCGGGTGCCCCTCATCATTTCTCCCAGCCCCACGCGCTCAGTCGGGCAGCAGCTGCCCGTCGATGCCCTGGTTCAAGATGTCCAGCTGCTGCTGGTAAACGTACACTCGCGCTCGCGGCCGGCCCGTGATTTCGCGGACGATCTCCATGTCCTCCAGCCGGCGGAGCGCGGTGGTCACCGTCGGATGCGTGAGGTTCAGCTCCCTCGCGGCACGCGGGATGGTGGTGATCACCCGGCCGCGCAGGAACTCGAACAACGTCAGCACCGAGCCCGAACCGCGGCGGATCAGGATCCGCTCGCGGTCTTTCTCGAAGCGCGCGAGCAGTGCCCGCGTGGTGGCGGTCGCCTGGGCCGAGACCTCGGCCACGCCGGTGAGAAAGAACTCCATCCAGCTTTCCCAGTCCCCGTCTGTCCTCACCCGCTGAAGCAGTTCGTAGTACTGCGCCCGGTGCTCGCGGAAGTACAGGCTCAGGTACAGGAACGGCTGCGTGAGCGCTCCCTCGGCGCACAGCAGCAGCGTGATCAGCAGGCGGCCCACACGGCCGTTGCCGTCCAGGAACGGGTGGATGGTTTCGAACTGGGCATGCGCCAGGCCGGCCTTCAGCAGGGGCGGCGTGCGCTCCGGCTGGTCGTGGATGAACCGCTCGAGGTTGTCGAGCGCGATCATCATCTCGTGCGGGGGTGGCGGGACGAAGCGGGCGTTGCCCGGCCGCGACCCGCCGATCCAGTTCTGCGAACGCCGGAAGTCGCCGGGCGCGCGCGTGCTGCCCCGCCCTTCCTGCATCAGCACCTGGTGAAGCTCGCGAACGAGTCGCAGGCTTACGGGAAGGCCGCCGCGCAGCAGGTTGAACCCGTGGTGCAGCGCGGCCACGTACCGCGACACCTCGCGTACGTCGTCCAGCGGCATCCCGGGTGCCCCCTCGGCCTCGAACCGCAGCAGATCCGAAAGTGTGGACTGCGTTCCCTCGATCTGGCTGGAGAGAACGGCCTCCTTCCGCACGTAGATGTACAGCAGCCGGTCCGGGTCCAGCGATGCCGAAACACCATCCAGCCGGCCGAGCGAGATGCTGGCGTGCTCCAGCAGGTCTCTGAGCCCGCCCGTCAGCTCCAGGCCGGGCACCGGCGGCAGCCGTGCGGGAATGAACGCGCTGAAGCCGTCTTTCCCCGCCTGCTGCTGGATGATCCGCCCCGCCCGTGTCGATACGAACGACTGCACGTCCATGATCCACGCTCCCCGGCTATCATCGGGCACGAGCCCGGACGAAAGGTTCCTTTCACAACGGGCAGCGCTATAAAAGAAAAGCGCGGTTCTCTTTCACAGCTGCTCCCGTTATGAAAGGAATCTAACACAACAAGCGCTTCTATGAAAAAAAGTCTGTGTTTCCTTTAACAGCGAAGGCCGGTCGGGGCAGCCGATCTGAGGAACAGCGCCATGTGCTCCGAGTCCCAGTACGTGCCTTCCAGGCAGTACGCCTGGGGCTCCAGGCCACAAGGAATGAAGCCGAGCCGGAGATACAGCGACCTCGCGGCCGGGTTGTCGGGCACCACGCTCAACG
>NZ_DATBNB010000858.1 GCF_036554565.1 Longimicrobium sp.
TGCCTTTGCAGACTGGCTTGCTCAGGTGTGAGTTGGAGTCTGTGGCGCGCCCGGAACTCGGTGCAGTTCTCCCCCTCTCCCGCTTGCGGGAGAGGGGGCCGGGGGGAGAGGGCAGCCGGGGACTGCCCCGGAGCCCTCGAAACGCCCCACAGCCCGCCATCACCCTCCGCCCGCGCACCGACAGCCATCGAAGCACACGGCACCGGCACCCTGCCCCCGCGCTGTTTGCGGGGGAAGGGCTGGGGATGGGGGGCGCCGGTCGCCCACGCCGAGCCCAGAAGGATCGGGCGCGAAGTTCTCCCCCTCCCCTGCGAAGCGGGGGACGGGGGCCGGGGGGAGGGGGCTCCTTGGGAATGCACCGAGCCCAGCCGACGCGCCCCCGAAGTTCCCCCCTCTCCCGCGCAGTTTGCGGGGGAGGGGCCGGGGGAGGGGGAACCCATCACAACCCGCTCCGCGGCGGCGCCACGCTTTCGATCAGCTTGGCAATCACCGTGTCCGACGAAACGCCCTCGGCCTCGGCGTGGAAGTTCACCAGGACGCGGTGGCGCAGCACCGGAGCCGCCACCCGCCGAACGTCCTCGGGCGTCACGTGGAAGCGGCCGGCGAGCAGCGCGTTGGCCTTGGCGCCCAGGATCAGCGCCTGTCCGGCGCGCGGGCCGGCGCCCCAGCGGATCCAGCGCTTCACGTCGTCCGGCGCGCTGGCGTCGCCCGGCCGCGTGGCGCGCACGAGCGAGGCGGCGTAGTGGAAGACGTTGTCGGCCACGGGCACCTCGCGCGTCCACCGCTGCAGCGTCAGCACCCGCTCCGCGTCCAGCACCCTCTCCACCGGCGCGTCCTGCACGCCGGTGGTGGAGCGGAGGATCTGCACCTCTTCCTCGGCCGAGGGATAGTCCAGCCGGATGTCGAACATGAACCGGTCCAGCTGCGCCTCGGGAAGCGGATAGGTGCCTTCCTGCTCCACCGGGTTCTGCGTGGCCAGCACGAAGAAGGGGCGCGGCAGCTCCATGTCTTCGCCGCCCGCCGTCACCCGGCCCTCCTGCATGGCCTCCAGCAGCGCCGCCTGCGTCTTGGGCGGCGTGCGGTTGATCTCGTCAGCCAGCAGCACCTGCGTGAAGACCGGACCGCGGATGAAGCGCGCCGCCCGCCGCCCGGTCGCGCGGTCTTCCTCGATCACCTCGGTGCCGGTGATGTCGCCGGGCATCAGGTCGGGGGTGAACTGCACGCGCCGGAACTCCAGCTCCATCGCCTCCGACAGGGTGCGCACCAGCAGCGTCTTTGCCAATCCCGGCACACCCACCAGCAGCGCGTGCCCGCCGGCAAGCAGGCACATCAGCACCTCGTCCAGCACCGCCTCCTGGCCAACGATGCGGCGGCGCACCTGCGCCCGCAGGCGGCCGGCGTCGGCCAGGAGCGATTCGACTTCGTTTTCGGCGGTCAGCAAGCAGGGCCTCGGCGAGCGCGAAAGTGTGGGCGGACCCGACGGATACCAGGACGGGGCGTGCTAAGATCCTAGCAGCCAAGCTAGCGGGAACGCGCCGGGGCGCGAAAGTGCATGCCCGTCCCCGCGGCCCGCAGGTAGGATGCGCGAAGAACGCGTTTCGTTGGCGCGCCGCGGGATCATTGACGGAAGCCGCCGCCGTCCGCACTTTACCCCGCCGCGCGCGCCGCCCGGCTGCTGGCGTGGCGCGCTCCGATCCGCCGTTTCAGGCCGGGGCGCCCCCGGGGGCGCCGGCCGCCGCGGCCTCGACACCCATCCGCTCCTGCACATGTCACAGCTCTTCCGCCGAAAGCCGATCAGCGAACTGCTGTCCGAAGAAGGCAACCCGAACGCGCTCAAGCGCGAATTGGGGGCAGGCGACCTGATCATGCTCGCCATCGGGGCGGTGATCGGCGCGGGGATCTTCTCGTCCATCGGCACGGCGGCCGCGGGCGAGATCCTGCCCGACGGCACCGTGGTGCGCCTGGGCGCCGGGCCCGCGCTGGTGTTCTCGTTCCTGCTGCTGGGCGGCGTCTGCGGCCTTGCCGCGCTGTGCTACGCCGAGCTGGCCTCCATGATTCCGCAGGCCGGCAGCGCGTACGCCTACTCGTACGCCACGCTGGGCGAACTGGTGGCGTGGATCATCGGGTGGGACCTGATCCTGGAATACGCCGTCGGCAACATCGCGGTGGCGATCGCGTGGAGCGGGTACTTCAATTCGCTGCTCAGCGGGTTCGGCATCGAGCTTCCCGGGTACCTGACGCACGGCTACCGCACCGTGCTCAAGAGCAGCGACCCCCAGGTGCAGGCGCTGATGCAGAGCGCGCCCCGGGTGCTCGGCGTGCCGTTCCTGGTGAACATCCCCGCCTTTCTGATCGTGGTGGCCATCACCTGGCTGCTCATGCGGGGCGTTCGTGAAAGCGTGCGCGCCAACAACATCATGGTGGTGGTGAAGCTCCTGGTGCTGGGGCTGTTCGTGGCCGTGGGCGCCGCCCACGTGAACCCCGACAACTTCACGCCGTTCGCTCCCAACGGCTGGCCCGGCATTCACCAGGGCGCGGCGATCGTGTTCTTTGCGTACATCGGGTTCGACGCCATCAGCACGGCGGCCGAAGAAACCAAGAACCCGCAGCGCAACATGCCCATCGGCATCCTGGGCGGCCTTGCCATCTGCACGGTCATCTACGTGATCGTGGGCATCGTGGCCACGGGGCTGGTGCCGTACCAGCAGCTGAAGGGGGCCGACCCGCTCGCGCAGGCGCTGCAGCTGGCGGGGCTGGAGACGGCCGGATGGATCGTGGCGGCGGGCGCGGTGGTTTCGCTCACGGCGGTGCTGCTCGTGTTCCAGTACGGACAGCCGCGGATCTTCTACGCCATGGGACGCGACGGCCTGCTGCCGGCGTGGTCCACCAAGATCAGCGGAAAGGCGCGGGTGCCCTGGGTCACCACGCTGCTCACCGGCGCCATCGTGGCCACGGGCTCGCTGTTCATGGACGAGAACGAAATCTACGACCTGACCAACATCGGCACGCTGTCGGCGTTCGCCATCGTCTGCATCGGCGTGCTGGCGCTGCGCATCACCGATCCCGACCGCCCGCGCCCCTTCCGCGTTCCGTTCGTCTGGCCGGTGACGCTCATCGGGGCGGGCGCCTGCATCTACGTGATGTCGGGCCTCCCCGCCCACGCGTGGGAACGGTTCGGCATCTGGCTGGCGGTGGGGCTTGCCATCTACTTCCTGTACGGATACCGGAACAGCACGCTCCGCAACCGCCCCGGCGCAGGCGAGCTGGGCGCCGGCGACTGACGCGGCGGGTGGCTGGACGGATGACGAGCGGCGGCGGTCCCCCTGGGGATCGCCGCCGGTCTGTTTCTGGCCCCCACGCTTGGCGGTATGCGGCTTGCGCCGGGTGCCCGGCCTGGTTCGCGGCGGATTCGCCGCCGCGGACGTGGATCACCGGAGCGGGAGCCGCGGGACATGAAGCAGATCGCCAGCAGGCAGGACGTGGACGAGGCGTTGGGCCAGGACGGGGCCATCCTCTTCAAGTACAGCATGACGTGCCCCATCAGCGCCAACGCGCGGCGCGAGATGGAAAGCTTCCTGGAGCGCCGGCCCGACGCCCCGGTCTTCAAGCTCGACGTGCACGAGGCGGCCGAGGCCTCGGAGTACGTGTCGGAAAAGACGGGGCTCGAGCACGAGTCACCGCAGGTGATCATCCTGCGCGGGGGCAAGCCCGACTGGCATGCCACCCACTTCGACGTGACCGCCTCGGCGCTGGAGGAGCAGATCGCCTGATTTCAGGCCGGCTGGATGCGCCGGTAGCGGGCCTTGGCCAGCTGGAAGACGCCGTACGCCATCAATCCCAGGGCGGCGGCGCCCAGCAGCCAGCGCCCGTGCGACTGTTCCCGCAGCGAAACGAGCGCGCCCTGCAGCCCGGCCGCCTTGCCGGGCTCGTAGCGCAGCGCCGCCAGGATCACCAGCCACCCCGCGATGGCGAACACCACGCCGCGCGCGCACGTCCCCACCCGACCCAGCGTGACGATGCGCCGCCGCAGGTCCGCGTTCAGCCCGCCGAAGCCCAAGCGCTTGGCGATGTCGGACGTTGCGCCGCGGTACAGCTGAAAGAGGCCGTAGGCGGCGATCCCCAGCCCCACGGCCCCCACCAGCAGCTGCC
>NZ_DATBNB010000859.1 GCF_036554565.1 Longimicrobium sp.
CCCCGGCCGGTGTGCTTCGTGGACCTGGTTCACAGCGGCGCCACCTTCGGGCGGCTCTCCGACGAACTGGGGCGATGGGCGCGGGACGAGGGGGTGGACGTCAAAGCCGTGCGACGGCGGGTGCGATTCGTGGGGATCACCGAGCGCGGAAAGAACAGCCCCAACGCGTGGCGATGGTTCCAGCGCGTCGAGTGGAGAAAGGACTATCCGCGGAGCGCCCTGAGAGGGCTTTCGCTGCCGTACTGGACGTGGACCACGTGGGGGGACAGCCAGGAGAAGACGGTGCCTTCGCACAGCCAGGCGCGGTGGGGATCGGACGACATGCACCAGCCGCCGCGCGACCCCGAGCACCTGCGCGCGCTCCGGCTTGCGGTAAGGTTCCACGAGCGAGGCCGCACGCGCGAGGAACGGGAGCGGTTCTGTGCGGAGCTGGTGGGGCGCCCGGAGATGCGCGAGCCCTGGCTCCGTTCGCTAGTCGTGCAGATCCGCGCACGCTGACGCGCGGAACTGCGCCTCACGGGGGGGCACGGAGAACACGGAGGAGGCTTTCCTCGATGGCTTCCGTGCCCTCAGCCGTTCAGGTCAGGTGCAGGGCGTTCCGAGGGGCGGAACGGGCTTATCCACCCGCGGCCGCGCCGGGTGGTTGGCCACCTCCACGCCGATGTCGGCGATCAGCTGCGTGACGCGCGCCAGTTTGTCGTAGTCGATCAGGTGGGCCTCGTCCTGCGGCTTGTGATACTGGTCGTGAAGCCCGGTGGTGAAGAACGTCACCGGGATGCCGTAGCGCGCGTAATTGTAGTGGTCAGACCGGCAGTAGATGCGCTCCGGGTGGTTGGGCGCATCGAACGAGTAGTCGAAGGCGAAGGGCCGTGGCCGCGTGCGGTTGACCGCCTCCACCACTTCGCCCAACTCGGTCGATAGCCGCCGCGAGCCCACCAGGTACAGCGAGTCGGGCGCGTTGCGGCCGATCATGTCGATGTTCAGCTGCGCGACGATTGACTCGCGCGGCACCGTGGGCGTGCGCGTGAACGCTTCCGAGCCCAGCAGTCCCTTCTCCTCGGCCGTGTGCCAGACGAAAAGGACGGACCGCGCGGGCGGCTGCCGCACCAGGCGCTCGGCGATCTCCAGCATGGCCACCGTGCCGCTGCCGTCGTCGTCGGCGCCGTTGTAGATGGAGTCGCCACCCACCGGCTGCCCGATCCCGTCGTGGTCGTAGTGCGAGCCGATGGCCACGTACTCGCCCCGGCGCGCCGCGTCCGCGCCGGGGAGCACGCCGACCACGTTGAACGCCTCGATGGGGGAGCTGGTGCGGCGGATGGCGTAGCGGAACGCGCCCAGGTCGGGCAGGGGGCGGGTTGCCTGCGCGAGCGGCCGGCCGATCATCCGCTCCGCGCCCGCCGGGTCCGTCAGGAACACGGTGGGCAGTTCGCCCGCGGCGGGCGCGGCGCTGTCCGCGGGAGCCACGCTGCCGTTGCGGGCGATCCCCTGCGCGTAGGCCCAGAACTGCTCCAGGTCTCCCTCGGCGATCATGATCACGCCGGCGAGCGGCGACCCGGGGCCCAGCAGCGCGCCCACGTTGTAGCGCGGCTGCCCCGGCTGCGCGCCGGGCGCCACGCCCATCCGCAGGATCAGCACGCCGCCCCGCATCTGCTCCGCCGTCAGTTCCTCCGCCTGGGAAACGGAGGGATCCACGATCCACCCGCCGTACAGCAGCCGCCCCGCCGCCTGCTGGCGCGTGTTGGCGGGGAGCCCTCCCGTGCCGCTGACCGGGACGATCACGTCCGCGCCTAGCGTGCGTCCGCCGAGGCTCACCTCCGCCTCCGCGCGCATGCGGACCAGCGGCACCGCGTTGAACCACGAGCCGCCATCGCCCGCGGGGCGCAGCCCCAGCCGCGTCATCTCCGCCACCAGGTAGTCGGCCGCCTTGCGGATGCCGGGGGTGCCCACGTCCCGCCCCTGCATGCTGTCGTGCGCCACGATCTCCATCCGGTGGCGCAGGTCGGCCGCGGTGATGGCGGTTCCGGTCGGGGACACCGGGCCGGGCACGGGCGCCGGGCCCGCCGCCGGCGCCGCGCAGGCGGAGAGCGCGGCGGCGAGGGCCGGGGCGGCGATACGGGGAAGGGATCTGCTCACGTGAATCTCTGCTGCGGGTGGAAGGCTGCGACGCGATGCGCCCCGGTGCCGTCGCAAGCTCTGCGGCGTGGACGGCACGCGCAAGGACGGAAACCGACGAGGGCCCGCCCGGAACGCTCCCGGGCGGGCCCTCGTGAACGTGCGGAAGCGATCAGGGGCGCGTCCACACGTTGTTCTGGCGGTCCACGTCCGGGAACACGTTCTCCGCGTCGATCTCCACCCGCACGATCGGCGAGCCGCCCCCGGGCGGAAGGGTCAGCGTCGCCGACTTGCGGCCCGACAGCCACTCTTCCACCGGCACCTCCACCGTTTGCGTGCCGCCGTCCTGGCGGGTGATGGTGACGCGCGCCGGCATGGGCGCCAGGCCCCGGTCCTCGACGACGATCGTGGCGCCGCGGTCCGTTTCCGTCACGCTGGCGACCGCGTGGTCCAGCGTCCAGGTCTCGTAGAACCAGGTGCGCCAGAACCAATCCAGGTCCTCGCCCGCCACCTCCTCGACCGTGTTGAAGAAGTCCCACGGGTAGGGGTGCTTGAACTTCCAGCGGTTGTGGAAGGTGGTCCACGCACGGTTGAACGTCTGCTCGCCCAGCAGCCCGCGCAGGGTGGCGAAGACGGTGCCCGGCTTGGGGTACGACGCCGTGCCGAACGCCGCGGAGGTGTAGTGGAAGTCGCTGCGCCGCATGATCTCGCCCTCGGCGCCGGCGCGGGCCGTGCCCAGGTACGAAGCGCGGTCCTCCAGCTCGGGCGTGGTCCCGGGAAAGGTGTCCCGGCGGGCCTGGGCCTCGTGGAATGTGGTCATCCCCTCGTCCATCCACGAGTAGCGGCGCTCGTCGACGTTCACGATCATGGGCACCCACATGTGCGCCAGCTCGTGCGCCGTCACCGCGTACAGCGCCGAGTCGCCCTGCGCCGTGTATCCCCCGATCAGCGTCATCATGGGGTACTCCATCCCCCCGCCGACGATGCCCTGTCCCTCCACCGCCGTCATGTGCGGCCAGGGATAGGGCACGCCCGTGTAGCCGGAAAGGAAGCGGATGGAGTGCTGCTCGTAGCGCGCCACGTGGCGCCAGCGGGGCGCGCTGGGGCGCCAGAAGGCGTGGATGGCCGCGTGGTCCGCGCGCCCGTCGCCGTCGCGGTCGCCCACGGAGGTGCGGGTGGCGTCCCAGTTGGACTCGCGCGTGACGCTGAACGCGGCGTCGCGGACGCTGTCGGCGCGGAAGCGCCAGGTGAGCACGCCCGCCTGGCCGGGCTGCGTGGCACGCCCGAAATCCGCCTCCGTCAGCACGTGGACGACGGTGTCGCTCTGGATTCCCGCGCGGTAGCGGGCCAGGACGGCCGGGGCCAGCACCTCCTGCGGGTTCTGCAGCGCGCCCGTGCCGAACACCACCCACTGCGCGGGCGCCTCGACGGTGATGTCGTAGCTGCCGAAGTCGGCGTAGAACTCGGCCGTGCCGCGGAACGGGTCCGGGTGCCATCCCACCACGTCGTCGTACACGGCCATCGCCGGATACCAGTACGCGAAGAAGAACAGGTTGTCGGCGTCCCATCCCATCCGGCCGCCGGCGCCCTCCTTGGGAACGGTGAAGCCCCAGTCCACCTCGATGCGCGCCGTGGCGCCCGGCTGCACCGGTGCCGCGGGGGTAATCACCATCCGCGTGCCGTTCACCACGTAGCGCGCCCCCTGGGTGCCGCCCGCGGACAGCGCCTGCCCGCCCACGGCGACGCGGGTGAGGGTGACGCCGCCGGTGACCTCGGCCGGCTCGTTGCGCACCACGCCCGGCGCGTGGTGGTTCATCGTCAGGTCCACGTGCAGCTGCGCGAGCGCGTCGGGCGAGTTGTTGGTGTAGGTGATCACCTGGCTCCCCTCCAGCCGCTTCTGCGCGGGGAGCACGCGGGCGCGGATGGCGTAGTCGGCGCGGTTCTGCCAGTAGCGCGCACCCGGCGCTCCCGTCGGCGTGCGCGTGCCTCGGTCCACGGCGCGCTGGTGGCCGGCGGGCGGGGTGACGGGGTAGGGAATGGGCCGCTCCAGGCGGCCCGTCACGGGCGCCGGGCCCACCACCGGCCCTGCCTGCGGAGTCGTGCACGCCGCCAGGGAGAGCGCGGCGAAAAGCGCTGGGGACCAACGCGTCATCGAGGTTCCTCCGGTAGATGGTTGCCGGGCAAGCTAGGGCGGCCCGGTGGCGCTCGGCAACCGGCGGGGCGCGCTTGCCGGGGCGGGGCGGGGGCGGCTAGCTTGCGGCCCTCCGGTTCCAGCCGTACCCACCAGGCAGGTCATGCGCAGGATCCTGATCGCATTCGCCGCCCTCGCGGCGCTTCCCGCCGCCGTGCGCGCCCAGTCGACGCGCGACGGCATCTCGCAGCTGCTGACGCAGGCGGTCGACGGGCAGCGCGTGCTGGGCGAGGACGTGAGCACCGGCGACGTTCCGCTGCTCACCTTCACGGCCGCCGGGACGGGGCCGCGTCCCCTGGCGGTGATCGTGACGGAATGCCGGACGGCGCTGTGCTGCTTCGGGATGGAGGCGCTGGCGCGATGAAGCCGTTCCTGATCGGCATCGCGGGGGGAACGGGGTCGGGCAAGACCACCGTGGCGCGGCGCATCTACGATTCGCTGCACCTGGATTCGGCCGTCTTCATCGACCACGACTCGTACTACCGGGACCTGTCGCACCTTTCGCTGGAGGAGCGGGCCGGCGTCAACTTCGACCACCCGAACTCGCTGAACAACGACCTGCTGATCGCGCACCTGACGGACCTGGTGGAGGGGCGTGCCATCGACAAGCCGGTGTACGACTTCGCCCGCCACACGCCCGCCCAGGAAACCATCCGCACGGAGCCGCGCGACGTGATCCTGGTGGACGGCATCCTGCTCTTCGCCGAGCCGCGGCTGCGCGAGATGTTCGACCTGCGCATCTTCGTCGACACCGACGCCGACGTGCGCTTCATCCGCCGCCTGCGCCGCGACCTGGAAGAGCGCGGCCGCTCGCTGGACTCGGTGATCGAGCAGTACCTGACCACCGTGCGCCCCATGCACTTCGAGTTCGTGGAGCCCTCCAAGCGCTACGCCGACGTCATCATTCCCCGCGGCGGGCAGAACCGCGCGGGGATCGACGTGGTGGCCGCGCGCATCCGCGAGCGCCTGGCCGAAAAGGCCCGCGACCAGGCCGCGTCCGGACCGTAGGGCGGGGGAACGGATGGCGCGAGGGGACCTTGCGCCAATTCCCGCCACCGGCGAGTTTTGGGCGGACGCCTGCTGCTCGCCCGGGTAGCAGTGTGAAGGAACCCCGCCCCACTCGCCTCGCATGACACGCCCCCGCATCATCTTCGCCCCGCGCACCATCGTGGGTGCCCTGCTGAAGTTCTCCGCGGTCGCCGCCCTCCTGCTCCTGGTCTCGCCCGCGCTGCGCACGCGCGCCGCACCGCACGTCGAGCCGCTGGTGAACCCCCTCCGACGGATCACCGTGGGCGACCGCGTCAACAACATGGCGCGGCTGGTGGAAAAGGAAATCCACCGCACGGGCGAGGCGCCGCAGCCGCGCGACTTGGCCGGCATCCTCAAGCGGATGTACCCCGGACGCGACGACGCCACGCTGGACCCCTGGGGCCGCAAGTTCCTGCTGCGGCGCCGGGCCGGCACGTTCCACGTCCTTTCCACCGGCCCCGACCGCCGCCAGGGCACCTCCGACGACATCGTGTCGGACCCGCTCCCCATCCCCGACTGAACGACGAGCCTCGGGCGCCCGCGGCCGCGCAGAGGTGGCGGATGCGAGGTGAAGAACGGGCCGGCTCCCCGCGCGGGAGCCGGCCCGTCCGTCGTTGCGGCACGCGCCGACAGCCTGGGGCGGATGGGATGATGATCGGTGCCGCGCCCTGGCCGATACTGGCGCCCGCTGGCGACGGGCCCACCGGCGAACCTATACTGTTCGCCATGCCTGCGCGCGATCCGCACGATCTGCCAGTACCACCGCCGCCGCGGGAAGGTGGGCCGTCGATGCTCGACCTGGTCCGCCTCAGCCGGGACGCGGTCTTCCCGCCCGGGGGCGAAGAGCTGTACCGCCAGATCGGCCGCCTCACGGAGCTGGGCGCCGGCCACGAGGTGATCGACGCGGCCTGCGGGCGGGGCATCAGTTCGATCTTCCTGGCCGAAACGTTCGGGTGCGGCGGGGTGGGCATCGACCCCGACCGGGTGCTGGTGGACCAGGCCGAGGCGCGGACGCGCGAAAGCGGCGTGCATGGCCGCTTCACCTTCGAAACCGCGGCGCTTGACGACCTGCCGTTCAAGGACGGCACCTTCGACGTGGCCATCGGCGAGATCGGCCTGGCCGCCGAGGCCGACCCCGCCCGCGCCGTCCGCGAGCTGGCGCGCGTGGTGAAGCCGCACGGCTGCGTGGTGCTGGTGCAGCTGATCTGGACGGGGCACGTGGACCCCGCCCGCCGCGAGATCCTGGTGCAGCACCTGGGCGCGCGGCCCATGATCCTGGTGGAATGGAAGCAGCTGCTGCGCGACGCCGGCGTGGTAGACCTGACGGTGGAGGACTGGTCCGACGCGCCGTCGCCCTTCCGGCCGGCCGCGGGCGGGCCCTTTCCCGACTTCAGCGAGATCTTCTCGGCGCGCGAACGGTTCGACATCCTCCGCCGCGCGTTCCGCCGCTGGGGATGGAGCGGGGTGCGGGGCGCCGTGCTGCGTGAGCGCGAAATTCACCGGCTGCTCACCCGGGAACGGGTGCTGGGGCTTTCGCTGATCAAGGGAACCAAGTGGCCGGCCCCGGATGCGCCGGCCGCCACAACCTGAACGAGACCCGAGATGGCCGTCGTCGAAGCAACCGTCCAGCTCAGCCGCGAAACCGTCGACCGCGTGCGCGAAGAGCTGCGCGCCCTGAAGGTGGATGGGTGGCTGCTCTTCAACTTCCTGGGCAGCAACCCCATCGCCGGCGAGCTGCTGGGCCTGCCCGCGATGACCCGGCGCTACTTCGTCTGGATCCCCGCCGAGGGCGAGCCCGTGGCGCTCACCCACCGCATCGAGCAGCAGCCGTGGACGGGGTGGATCGGCGAGAACTGGCCGTACTCGTCGTGGCGGGAGCTGGAGAGCCGCCTGGCGCAGCTGCTGGCAGGCAACCCCCGCGTGGCGATGGAGTACGCCCCGGGCGACGCCGTTCCCTACGTGGACCGCGTTCCGGGCGGCGTCATCGAGATGGTGCGCGCCACCGGCGCCGAGGTGGTGACCTCCGCCGACCTGGTGAGCGCCTTCTACGCCCGGTGGACCCCGGAGGGGCTGGCCAGCCACCACCGCGCCGCGACGGTCGTGTACGAGACGGCGCACGCCGCCTTCCGCATGATCGCCGACGCCATCCGCCACGATAAGCGCATCACCGAGTGGGAGGTGCGCCGGTGGATCGCCGACGAGTTCGCGCGCCGCGGCATCGTCGTGGGCGCCGACTCCATCGTGGGCGTCAACGGAAACGCCGCCAACCCGCACTACGCGCCCTCGGCCGACAAGCACTCGGAGATCAAGCGCGGCGACCTGGTGCTGATCGACTTGTACGGCAAGGAAGGCGGTGTCGAGGCCATCTACGCCGACCAGACGTGGATGGGCTACGCGGGCGAGCAGGTTCCCGAGCGCATCGCCGAGATCTTTGCCGCCGTCCGCGACGCGCGGCTGGCCGCCATCGACCTGGTCCGGCGCCGCTGGGACGCGGGCGAGCCGGTCGCAGGCTACGAGGCCGACGACGCGTCGCGCAACGTCATCACCGAGCGGGGCTGGGGCGACGCGTTCATCCACCGCACGGGGCACTCCATCGACCGGCAGCTGCACGGGTCGGGGCCCAACATCGACAACCTGGAATCGCGCGACACCCGCCGGCTGATCACGGGCATCGGCTTCTCCGTGGAGCCGGGGATCTATCTTCCAGGCGATGTCGGCTTCCGTTCGGAGGTGGACGTGTACATGGGGCCGGACGGGCCCGAGGTGACGACGCCCGAGCCGCAGACGGAGGTGTACGCCCTGCTTTCGGACCCGCGCTTCGCCTGATGGCGCCCGATCCCATCCCCCTCCGGCGGCGGGCCGCGGCGCACGGGCTCACCCTGCTGGCCGTGGTCCCGGCGCCGATGGAGGAAGGAGCGTGGGAGCCGGCGGATCCCGCCTTCGGGTCGGAGCTGGT
>NZ_DATBNB010000860.1 GCF_036554565.1 Longimicrobium sp.
CACGCGCCCGCCCAGGTCGATGGGCTTGCGGGGATACAGGAACGACATGGCCGCCATGGCGCCGCCGCCCACCGTGGGATCGGGCGGCGGATACGGCGAGTCGCCCGTCAGGTAGGGCATCTCCAGCGGGTGCGCATAGACGACGCAGTCCCACGATTCCGCCAGCTCGCGCACGGCGCCCACGTGGTCGAAGTGGCCGTGCGTGAGGATGATGGCGCGGGGGCGGGCATCGGGCCCGAAGCGCTCCGCCGCCGCCGCGGCGATGGCCGGCGCCGAGCCGTAGATGCCCGTATCCACCAGCGTCCATCCGCGGTCGCCCGCGCCGCGCGGGCCGGACAGGAAGACGTTGACGATCGCGGTGCGCAGGTACGCCAGGTCGGGCGTCACCTCGCGCGCCCTCCCCGACGACGGGTACTCCGTCCGTTCCAGCTCCTTCCCCGACACCCGCTCCATCGTCGCCGTCATCGCGCATCTCCCGCGTGAGAATCCGTCCGCCATCGATCCCAGGGCGCCACCTTCGTTGCAAGCCGCACGCCCGATTCCGCCGGATGTGCACTGATGCGGGTGCAGCTTATCGCCCAAGCGTCCGCCGCGTGGTACATTGTACGGAGGAGGGGGCCGCGCGGGAGCCGCGCCCGGTTCGGGGACGCACAGGGGAGCAGCAGTGGCGGACATCGCGATCGACCTTGGAACGGCGAACACGCTGATCGAGGTGAAGGGCGTGGGGCTGGTGGTGAACGAGCCTTCGGTGGTGGCGGTGGACCGCGACACCCGAAAGGTGCGCGCCATCGGGCTCGAGGCCAAGCGCATGCTGGGGCGCACGCCGGAAGGCATCGTGGCCGTGCGGCCCATGCGCGACGGCGTGATCGCCGACGTGAACATGGCCGACCTGATGCTGCGCCACTTCCTGGAGCGCGTGCTGCCGCGCGGGTTCTTCCGGGTGAAGCCGCGGGTGGTGATCGGCGTGCCGTCGGGGATTACCGAGATGGAAAAGCGCGCCGTGCGGGCCGCGGTGCTGGCGGCGGGCGCGCGCCAAGTGAACCTGATCTCCGAGCCGATGGCGGCGGCCATCGGGGTGGGGCTGCCGGTGACGTCGCCGCGCGGGTCGATGGTGGTGAACGTGGGTGGCGGCACCAGCGAGATCGGCGTGATCGCGCTTTCCGGTATCGTCGCCGACGCGTCCATCCGCGTGGCCGGCAACGAGTTGGACGAAGCCATCATGGGCTACGTCCGCAAGAGCCGGAACCTGCTGATCGGCGAAGCGACCGCGGAGGGTGTGAAGATCCAGATCGGCTCGGCGTTCCCGCTGGACGAGGAGCGGGAGATGGACGTCACGGGGCGCGACCTGGTGAACGGCATCCCCAAGTCGGTGCGGGTGAACTCGGTGGAGATCCGCGAGTGCATCCAGGAGCCCGTTGCCGCCATCGTGGCCGCGGTACGCCGCGCGCTGGAAAGCACGCCGCCGGAGCTGTCGTCCGACATCATCGACGCGGGGATCGTGATGACCGGCGGCGGCGCGCAGCTGCGCGGCCTGGGCCGGCTGCTGCAGCGCGAAACGGGGCTGCCCATCCACCTCGACGAGCAGCCCCTCACCTGCGTGGTCCGCGGCGCCGCCCGAGTCCTCGAGGACCTGGAGCTCTACCAGGGCGTGCTGCAGCCGTAAAGATCGAAAAGAGTTTCACGCAGAGGTCGCAGAGGAAAACGAGAGGACGCAGAGAAAACCTATTTTTTCTCTGCGTCCTCCTTCAGTTCTCTGCGTCCTCTGCGTGAAATGCAGTCAGGTATTTTGCACTAACGCACGAAGGTCAGCCCTGGCGAGGCGCGCCACGGCCGGGGCCGCCGCCGCGTCCGCCCTGCGAGCGGCCGCCCTGGGGACGGCTGCCGCCTCCGCCCACGCCGGCCATGCCGCCGCGAGACGGCTGCGACGGGCGTCCGCCCTCGGAGCGGGGTGCGCGGTCGCCAGAGGGACGGGCGGGGCCGCGGGCCGGCCCGCGCGACGCTTCCTGCACCTCGCGCTGTGCCTTGCGCTCGGCCTTTTCCTTGGCGCGGGCACGCTCCTCGGCCTTGCGCTTGCGGATTTCGGCGATGCGCTCGGCGATGGGCACCTCGAAGCGCTCGGCCGGCTTGGCGCGGTAGTCGAAGCCCTCGACGGTCATCCGCGGCAGCTGCTTGCCGATGGCGCGCTCGATGTCGCGAAGATCGCTCTCCTCCTCGGGCGAGACGAAGGTGTACGCGTCGCCCGTGGCGTCGGCGCGCGCGGTGCGGCCCACGCGGTGCACGTAGTCTTCCGGCACGTGCGGCACGTCGAAGTTCACCACGTGCTCCAGCGCCTCCACGTCGATGCCGCGCGCCACGATGTCCGTGGCCACCAGCACGCGGTAGCGGCCCTGCTTGAAGCCCGCCAGCGCGTCGGTGCGCGCCGTCTGGCTGCGGTTTCCGTGGATGCGGGCGTTCGGCACGCCGTGCTTGTCCAGGAAGTCAGAGAGCCGGTTGGAGCGGTGCTTGGTGCGGCAGAACACGATGACGCTGCCCACCTCGCCGCGCTTCAGCAGCTCCAGGAACAGCGCCGGCTTCAGGTCTTCCCGCACCGGGTACAGCGCCTGGGTGATGCCGGTGGCCGGCATCGACTTGCGCTCGATGTTGATGGCCGCCGGGGTGCGCAGCATCTCCTGCGACAGCTTGACGATGGGCGCCGGCATGGTGGCGCTGAAGAACAGCGTCTGCCGCTGCGCGGGCAGGTGCCTGAGGACGCGCCGGATGTCGGGGAGGAAGCCCATGTCGAGCATCCGGTCGGCCTCGTCCAGCACCAGCACCTCCACCTGGTCCAGCCGGGCGTACGGGTACTGCAGGTGGTCCAGCAGCCGCCCCGGCGTGGCGATGATCACGTCCACCCCGTCGCGGAACGCCTGCTCCTGCGGCTTCATCCCCACGCCGCCGAACACCGCCGCCGCGCGGACGCCGGTGTGCTTGCCGAGTGCGACGAACTGCTCGTGGATCTGCGCCGCCAGCTCGCGCGTGGGGCTCAGCACCAGCGCGCGGGTGGTGCCCCGGGGCTTGGCGGCCAGGCGCTGGATGATGGGGAGCGCGAACGCGGCCGTCTTGCCGCTGCCCGTCATGGCGCAGGCCAGCACGTCCGCGCCGTTCAGCGCGGGCGGAATGGACTGTTCCTGGATGGGCGTGGGGCGAGTGAATCCCAGCTCCGT
>NZ_DATBNB010000861.1 GCF_036554565.1 Longimicrobium sp.
TGACTCCGTTGACTCCGTGTGAGACCAACGTTGTCGATGGCAGAAAACCAAGCGCGATGCCGGCTACTCCGCGGGCTCGGCGGATTCCGCTGGTTCCGCCGCGTTCGCGGGCTGCGGCTCCATGGCCTCGCTGCGCAGCACCTCCAGCTCGCTCTCGCCGCGGCTCTCGTCGCGGCGGGCCTGCAGCAGCACCTCCAGCTCGCGCTCGCGCAGGTTGAGCGTGTAGCCCGCGCCCACGATGCCCACGCGCAGGTAGCTGAGGGTCAGCGGGTGCCCCTCCATGCACTCGTCGGCGTTGTCGAAGCGCACGCCGCGCCCGTCCACGAAGGTCACCGACCCACGGCCCACCACCCTGCCCAGGTGCCCCTCCACCACCATCGCGGTGTCTTCGTCGATGCCCAGCCCCAGCAGCTCGGGGTTCTGGGCGATCACCATGAACAGCCGCTGAAGCCGCCGCCGCTGGGTGAAGTGCGTGTCGATCATCGCCCGAAAGCCCAGCAGCCCGAAGCCGGGACCCAGGTGCACGGCCTGCATCTGCCCGTACTCGTCGGGCTCGCCGCCGGCCAGGATGGTCTCGGTGAGCGCCGCCGCGCCCGCGCTGGTGCCGCACACCGTGGCGCCGCGCGCGTACGCCTCTCGGATCGCCCGGTCCACGCGCGAGCCGCCCACCGTGGCCACGAGGTGCACCTGGTCGCCGCCGCCCAGGAAGATGCCGTCGGCCTGCTCGATCATCGACACGATCCGCCGGTCCTGCGCCCGGTCGCGCCGGTCCAGGATGGGGATTTCCACGTGGGTGGCCCCCGCCGTCCGGAACGCATCCAGCCACGAGCGCGCCGATCCCTCCGGGTCTGCCGACGCGGTGGTCAATCCCACGATCCTGCCGCCGTCGCGCCCCCCGCACGCATCCAGGAACGCGCCGAGCGCGGTGCCCTCGGGCTCGCACGCCCCGCCGATCAGCACGAGCTTCCCCGCGTGCCGGTCCGTGCGCCGCCGCGTGGGAGAATCGCCGTTGGGTCCGTTCAGTTCCGCGATCACGCCTGTTCCTTTTCCATCCCGAGTTCCCGCAGCGAATGCACCGCGAGCGCCGCCGCCACCTGCGCCGGCACGTCCTCTCCCTCCTCCACCGCACCGCCGTCCGTCAGCTCGCCGCCCACCTCGATGACGATGCGCCCGTCGCGCACCATGGCCACCGACCGCGCCACCCGCGTGTCGCGCACCGGCACCCGCTCGCGGGTGGAGAACACCGCCACGCGGCACCCCGCCTTGCGCGCCATGTCCTGGATCTCCCACTCGCGCGAAGGCACCACCACGATGCCGCCGCCGGGTACGGCGTCGGCCAGGGTGGATACCAGCTGCAGGTTGCGCTCCTCTTCCTGGTACCGCTCCGGCACGTCCGTCAGGTCGGCGTCCAAAATGACGGCCACCTCGCTGCGCGCGTAGGGCAGACCCGCGTTCAGCAGGTACGAGGGGGCCACGTCCACGATCAGCGCCTCGTCGCTGATGCCGCGCTTCAGCATCTGCTCGCGCACCTGCGTGCGGTGGCCGCCGCCCGTGATGCCGCAGAGCACCGACTGGGTAAGGTCGGGCACGTCGGGCGACTCGGCCAGCGACTGCAGCTCGGCTACCATGTGGTCCACCGTGTCGAGCTCGCCCGCGAAGGCGCGCTGCACCGCCTCCAGCGCCAGTGCCGCGGCGCGAAGGCCCACCTCGGCGTGAAGGTGCTCGAATACGACGGTGTACTCGCCCTCGCGGTCACCGCCGCGCGCCCGGCCGTAGCCAACGTCGTGCCCGATCATCCCCTGCAGCTCCAGTCCCACGTGCTCGGCGATGTGCGGCGCGTACGTGCCCCGCCGCAGCCGCGTGACGAAGCCGCCCCGCTCGCCGATGCTGCAGCGGTGCTCCCACAGGCCGGGAAAGGCGCGGATCAGCGCCTCGTTGAAGCCGGGGACCTCGGCAGAGTGGATTTCGTCGTACGCGCCCACCGCCACGTCCATGCGCGTGATGGGGCGCCGCGACCAGAAGTTGGCCCCGCGTAGCGAGCGCAGGCCCACCAGGCGGATTTCGGAATACGGATCGGGCAGGGCCATGGGTTCTCGGATCGGGATTCGGACGCGCGGTGGGGGTGGGGCAAGGCGGGTGCCGCGGGGCGTCCCTCCCCCGGCCCCTGCCCGCACAAACCCCGTGGGGAGAGGGGAGAACGGCAGGACGGGAGCGGCACGAATGTCATCCCGAAGGAGCGGCCCCGGCGAACCCGCCCCCGCACCGGAGACCGCAGCGACTGAGGGATGCGCCACACACTCCGCGGCGCGCGCCGTGGTCCGCGTGGAGCCGAGGCTAAGTCCGACGTGCTACGCCGTTGTCTCCGTGCTTCGGCGGGCGCCCCCCATCCCCAGCCCTTCCCCCGCAAACCCCGCGGGGGAAGGGAGCCAGCCCGGTGCGCTT
>NZ_DATBNB010000862.1 GCF_036554565.1 Longimicrobium sp.
CGCTCTGCCGCAGTTCCTCGCGTAGCACGCGGCGAAGCGTCTCTTCCAGCGGTTCGGCCGCGTTGCGCACGTGGTCCCGCAGGACCGAGTTGATCAGGCTCTGGTAGTTGCCGCCACCCGCCGCATCCACCTGCGCGCGAAACCAATCCAGCACCTCGTTGTCCAAACGGATGGTGATTCGTGTCTTTCCCGCAGGCGTGGGGTCGATTGCGCCTCGCCGTCCCATACTGAAATCGTACTCGTCTTTCATCGGTCGCCTCGATCGTAGAGAACTCGCTCTGTCCGCGACGCCCGGCGCGCGGAAATCAGGCGCACTGTTCCTATTCCTCGCCACGTGTAAACCACCACGACGATTCGGCCCAGGCTATCTGTGCCGATCGTGGCGTAGCGCTCCTCCTCTGGGTGTGGGTCCTCCACCGTGATCGCGTCCTCGTCTTGCAGCGCACCTACGGCGTCAGCAAACCGAACTCCATGCTTCGCGGCGTTGCTGCGTGCCTTCTTCGGGTCCCATTCATATCGCATTGGAGTGTATGCACGTCCGTGCACCGGGTCAAGGAGGAAAGGAAGAAGCGCCGTCCTGACGGGGACGGCGCTTTGAGCAGCCCGGCTACCGCAGTATGCACGGCACCCAGTCGAACCTCACTCGACGTTCTCCCCTCTCCCGCGCTGTTTGCGGGGGAGGGGCCGGGGGAGGGGGAACCCTGTTGCTACGCCAGCGGAAGCCCCGACGTGGCGCGCGTCTGCTCGTCGTGGAGCGCGCGGAGCGGGGCGATGTCGGGATGTTCTACGCCGCTGCCGAGTTCCTCCACGAACAGGCAGGTTGCGCGGCCGCCGGACGCTGCGTCGTAGCGCCGCTCCCATTCGCGCATCGACTGCTCGTCCGCGCCCGTCTCGTACGGAAAGGTGACCGGCGGGTTCTCGGTGTCCACCCGCCACGGCTTGGGCGTCAGCCGCGCGCGAAAGCTCTTTTGCACCTGGCACAGGCGGATGTACTGCGGATCGGCCCCCAGCGCCGTCATGGTGGCCTGCACCTCGGCGTCGGTGGGCGAAAATGGCGCGTGCGTCACCAGGTAGCGCATCCCCGAGTGCGTGCGGTACACGCGCACCCGCCAGTCCGGGTGCGACGCAATCCAGTTCCGCAGCCGGGCCAAGGGCGCGGTGGGCGGGTCTCCCGGCGTCCACCCGCCGGGAGCGGCCGCAGGGGGCGCGGCCGGCGCCGGGGTGCGCGGGCCCAGGACGGTGTCGGCGATGGACTTCAACCCGGGCGGCACCGGCAGCGCATCCACCAGCCCCCACAGCGGATGCGACGTCGTCGGCGGGGTGGCGGGCCGCGATGCCGGCTGGGCGTCCGCGGCGGGAACGTCGACGTCGATGAAGAAAGCCCGCGCGGCGTTCAGCACCAGCGCGCCATACGAGTTGCGGGTGATGGCCGCATCGGGCACGTCGGGCGACCCGGTCGCGAAAAACTCCCGCACCACCTCCTCCCGCAGCGGGCGGTCGCCGTAGGTGTAGCGCTCGGGAAAGCCTTCACCCGCACTGATGCGCGCCGCCACGCGCCCCACCGCCTCCTGCGCCAGCGACTGCGCCTCGGCGGGGCTGCTTCGCGAGCCACGCCATACGTGGAACCGCACCGGCTTGCCGGCCGGGGTGACGGCCTGGGACTCTGCGCGCGACCAGTAGCGGGGAATCAGCATCGGTTGGCCTCCGGGCGGGTGGACGGGGCGACGACTGTGGACCGTGCGGTGCGTTCAGTATCTGCGCCGCCGGGCGGCGCCGCAAGCTCCCCGTCCACCTCCATCGTACCGGGGCCGGGGCGACGCGATCATCGTGGTTGTCCCGCTCATCGCTCGCACGTACTTTCCGCATCCGGCAGCCTCAGCACTCGCCTTCCCCAGGCTGGCCGCCCCGTCCCGCCGCACGACTTCACTCCATCGCACCCAACAATGACCGAAACCGAGAAGCTGGACCCCGAGCGCTGGGCAACCTGCGTGAAGCTCGCCCGCACCCTGCTGATGGTGGGCGACGATGACGGCGACCTGGTGCTGAAGTACCTGGACGTGTTGATCGACCACGGGCTGACGAAGACCGACAAGCCGAAGAAGGTGCTGGTGGTGGGGGCGGGGATCGCGGGGCTCGTTTCCGCGTGGCTGCTGAAGGAGGCGGGCCACCACGTGACCATCATCGAGGCCAACGGCAACCGCGTCGGCGGGCGGCTGAAGACCTTTCGCTACGACCAGTGGCGGCCCGACCTGCCGGCGCCCTTCCGCGATCCGCGCCAGTACGCCGAAGCCGGCGCCATGCGGCTTCCCAACTTCCACCCGCTCGTCCTTGCCTTGGTGGACAAGCTGGGGCTGAAGCGCCGCCTGTTCTACAACGTCGACGTAAAGCCCGGCACCGGCAGCGGCACCGTGCCCCCGGTGGTCTACAAGTCGTTCACCGGGGCCGAGTGGCGCAACGGGCCCGACGTTCCGTTCACCGCGCCCGACAAGGTGAACAACGCCTGGATCCGGGTGAACGGAAAGCAGGTGCGCAAGAGCGAGTACGAGAAGGACCCGCGCGCCATCAACGCTACCTTCGGCATGCCCGAGGAGCTGCGGGGGAAAACGACGAACCAGCTGGTGAACGACGTGGTCGACAAGGTGCGCGACTACTACTCGACGGTGGACCCGGTGACCCGCGAGCGGAAGAGCAAGCCGTTCCAGGAGTGGGTGGAGGGCTGGGCGCGCGTCATCTACGACTTCGACCAGTACTCCATGTGGGGCTTCCTCAAGGAGCACGGCAAGTTCGCCGACGGGACCATCGAGGCGGTGGGGACCATCGAGAACCTCACGTCTCGGCTGCCCCTGTCGTTCTTCCACAGCTTTCTGGGGCGCAGCGACATCAACCCCAGGGCCACGTACTGGGAGATCGAGGGCGGAAGCTGGCGGCTGCCGTACGCGTTCCTCTCGTTTCTGCGCGACGAGATCGTCATGGGGCGGCGGCTGGTGCAGATGGAGTACTGGCACCCGGACCGCGACTGCTCGGGGTGCACGCACGTGGGGCCCGATGGACCGGCCGTGTGGATCAAGACGGTGGATGAGCACGCCGACGAGGACCGCGGCGGCAGCCCGCAGCCGCCCGAGTTCCAGGAGTTCAGGGCCGACGTGGCCATCATCACCATTCCCTTCAGCAGCCTGCGCCACGTGATCGTGGACCCGCTGTTCAGCTACAAGAAGGGCAGGGCGGTCATCGAGCTTCACTACGACTCCGCCACCAAGGTGCTGCTGGAGTTCAGCAAGCGCTGGTGGGAGTTCAGCGAGGCCGACTGGAAGCGCGAGATGAACGCCATCCGCCCGGGGCTGTACGACGAGCACGCCCGCGAAAGCCAGGCGAAGGGAACGGCGCTGCTGGGCGCGGACCCCGATGTGGACGAGACCCGCATCGCCAAGCGCGAAAAGGCGTTCTACGCCGAGCTTCGGCACCAGGAGGCGCCCGACCGCGAGGCCACGCACGTCTTCGGCGGCGGGTCCATCACCGACAATCCCAACCGCTTCATGTACTACCCGTCGCACCCGGTGCCGGGCAGCGACGGCGGCGTGGTGCTGGCCAGCTACAGCTGGGCCGACGACGCGGCCCGGTGGGACTCCATGAGCGACGACGAGCGGTACGCCTTTGCCCTGCGCGGCCTGCAGTCGCTGCACGGCCGGCGCATCGAGGTGTTCTACACCGGCAAGGGGCAAACGCAGAGCTGGCTGCGCAACCGCTACGCCTTTGGCGAGGCGGCGGTGTTCACTCCCGGGCAGGTCACGCAGCTTCACCTTCACATCCCCACCCCCGAGGGCCCGGTGCACTTTGCCGGCGAGCACACCTCGCTGAAGCACGCATGGGTCGAGGGCTCGCTGGAATCCGCCGTGCGCGTGGCGCTCGAGGTGAATGGCGAGGTGAGCGCGTGAGCGGCCCCGTGGACGACCGGTGGACGGTGGCGCGCTACCTGTCCGCGCGCCTGGCGGAGCTCGGCGTCACCGACCTGTTCGGCGTTCCCGGCAACCACCTGGGCCCCTTCCTGCCCGTGGCGCGCCGGGCCGGCATCCGCTGGGTGGGCAACTGCAACGAGATCAATGGCGGCTACGCGGCCGACGGCTACGCGCGCGCGACGGGCCGCCTGGGCGCGGTGGCCGTCACCTACGGCGTGGGCGCGCTGTCCGTGCTCCAGCCGGTGGGCGGCGCGTACGTGGAGCAGATTCCGCTCGTCGTCATCACCGGCGCGCCGACGTACGAGCAGTGGCAGAACCTGAAGGCGATCGGCCTGCTGACCAGCCACATGAGCCCCAACACGCGCAGCAACGTCGACGCCTTCCGGCAGGTGACGGTGGATGCGCAGGTGGTCACCAGCAGCCGCATGGCGCCCGTGCAGATCGACGGCGTGCTGACGGCGTGCCTGACCGAGCGGCGCCCCGTCTATCTCGAGGTGTGGGAGAACGTGTGGGACGGCGAGTGCGACGCCCCCGCCGGACCCATCACCGCGCGCCCCCGGCCCACCTCCGCGGCCATGGACCGGATGCGCACGGCCGCGGTGGACGAGGCGGTGGCGCTGATGGAAAAGCTGGGGTGCCCCATCCTGTGGGGCGGAGAAGAGATCGACCGCTACGGCCTGCGCGCGGAGTTCGAATCGCTGGTCGACGCCACGGGGCTGCCCTTCTGCACCACCATCGGCGGCAAGTCGGCCGTGTCGGAGAACCACCCGCTGTTCCACGGCGTCTACAACGGCAAGGCCAGCCTGCCGGAGATCTACCGCATGTTCCAGGACGTCGCCGGGTGCCGCGTGGGGCTGGGCTCGTGGGCCACCTCCAAGAACCTGGGCGGCACCCGCTCCGTGGGCGACGACTGGATCGTCGCGGCGCACCAGGGCGTCAGCGTGGGGGCGCGCTACTTCCCCGACGTCAAGCTGGGCGAGTTCATCACCAGCCTGCGCGACGCCCTGGTGCAGCGTCGGATCGCCGCGGAGAGGGCGGATGCCCCGGCGGACTACTACAGCTCCGCGGAGGGGTCGCGCGAGATGGCCGTCGGCGGGCCGGCGGCCGTGCCCTCCGCGGACGAGGGACTGACCTACGACGGCTTCTTTGCACGAATCAGCGCTTTTCTGGACGAGGCCGCCTCCGGCGAGGGCACCGCGGCCACGTCGCCGTATGTGGTGGTCTCCGACGCGGGCTTTTCGCTGCTGGGCTCGCAGAACCTGAAGATGCCGCAGCCGCGCACCTACTTCTGCCAGGGCTCGTGGCTGGCCATCGGCTACTCGGTGGGTGCGGTCACGGGGGTAAAGGCCGCGCTGCCGGACAAGCGCGCGCTGGTGTTCGTGGGCGACGGATCGTTCCAGGAAAGCTGCCAGGAGCTTTCTACCCAGACGCGGCTGCGGCAGGACAACGTGGTCTTCGTGATGAACAACGACGACTTCTACGGCATCGAGCAGATGCTGGTGCACCCGTGCTTCTACGATCCCGCCTCGGGCGAGGAGGCCGGCTTCTACAACGTGCTCCACAAGTGGAAGTACAGCCGCCTCGCGGAGGTGTTCTCCGGCGCCGACACGCCGATGACCGGCGTGGTGGTGGGCACGCACGGCGAGCTGGACGCGCTGCTCGGCCGGCTGGCGGATGGGGACGACGCCATCAACGCCGGCCCCGTGCTGGTGCAGGTGCGCCTGCCGCGCGAAGACTACCCGCGAGCCATCCACTACGAGGTGACGAAGCACTGCGGCTCCGGCAAGCACTGACCGAACTCGGTGGATACGAAGAGCCGCGGAGGGCGCCCAGCCCTCCGCGGCTCCAGCTGCGGTTCACTCGCTCTCGAGCGAGGCCTCGGCTGGGTCGGGCGAATGAATTCGCTGCAAGAACCACACGAAGTCCGCCTGCGCGGACTGGCTTGTTTTCGTGTGGAGAAGTCCGTGTGGCGCGCCCGGAATGTGTGGCGGATCCCTCAGTCGCTGCGGAGTACCGCGAATGGGCCGGTTCGCCGGGGCCGCTCCATCGGGATGACATCCCGCGCTGCGGCGCCGGCGGCCCATGTCGGGGCCTTTCCGCTGGTCCAGCCGCGGGTCAGCCGCCCGCCGGCGGCCAGCCGCTACACCGGCTGCATCAGGCGAAGCGCCAGCCCCGAGCGGCTCTTCATCCCCAGCTTCGCCAGGATGTGCTCGGCGTGGCGGCGTGCGGTGGAGTGGCTGATGAAGAGTTTCGCGGCGACCTGCCGATCCGTCATCCCCGATGACAGGAGCGACGCCACCTCGGCTTCGCGCGCCGTCAGTCCCCACCTCGCCTGGAGCACGCCTCCGGGCGGGAGCAGCGCCCGCGGAGCATCCACCGAGACCACGACGGCGATCTCGCTCTCGCCCGCCCACAGCGTCCCGCTCAGCCGGTATGCGCCACGGCGGGTGCACACCTGGCGCTCCGCGGGCGCGAACGCGTCGCCATCCGTGCGCCCGCACAGGGGAAAGCGGAGGGCGCAGAGGCTCCGCGCCAGCCGCTGTGCTTCGCCCGTGACCGTCGCTGCCTCGGGATCGCTTCCCAGCGCGCCGATGCAGGCCCGGTTCCGCCCGATCTCACGACCCGCACGGTCGTATACCAGGGTGGCGCCCGGCAGCGCGTCCAGCAGGCCCGCCATGTCGGTTTCGCGGCTCCGCAGGCGCTGCAGTGCGCGCAGGGCTCCCTTGAACGAGGGCAGCAGCATGCGCATCAGCATGGGCCCACGCTCCTCCATGTACGTCGCGGCGCCCCTGCGGCCGTAGGAGACGTACAGGATGCTCGGATGATCGAGCGAGTGCGTGTACAGGCCCTGGGCCTGGATCATCCCCAGCGACTCGCGCACTTCCCAACACGCCGTCCGCTCCGCCGCCTTCTGCTCCCATCCCACGGCCTGCAGCATCCGGCCGTCGTGAAAGACCTCGTTTCCCGTGGCGCGCATCCGGCCATCCATCGCGGCGTTCAGCGGATCGGGGCGGGTGAGAACGGTGGCGGCCTCGTCGGTGAACTCCGTGCGGTACCCTTCTGCCACCACGCGCGGGCCTCCGTCGCCCATCCCGATGAAGATGGCGTGGTCCGCCGCAAAGAGCTCTCGCACGCATGCCTGTACGTCGTGCACCCACTGCTCGGGTGTCGCGGCATCGAAGGGCGAGGAAAGCACCTGCAGCGTACTCGTGAGCCGGCCGACCTCGGCGGAGTTGAGGATGAGGGACATCGGGCGGGGGCGTCAGGAGGGTGCAGCGGCGGCAAATAGGGCATTTGTCCGACGCGGCAAGGTAGGACGCGCGGGTAGAGTGTGCAACGGAAACGTTCGCTTCTCACCGGGCACCCACGAGCCGAAACATGTCTCGCACTCTCCCTACGACCGTGATCGCCGCGGCGCTGTTCGCGGCGGCCTGCGCTCCCGCGCTGAACACCCGCGCCGCGGCCTTCAGCTCGGGCCGGATCACCATCACCACCGTCGGCTCCGGCCCGGACGTGGTGCTGATCCCCGGCCTCGCCTCCTCGGCGGAGCAGGTTTGGAGCGGCACCGTGGCGGCGGTGCCCGGCTACCGGTATCACCTGGTGCAGGTGTCCGGGTTCGCGGGCTTTCCCGCGGGCGACAACGCGCGGGAGGGCCGCGTCGTGGAGGCCATCGCCGAAGAGATCGCGAGATACATCCGGGAGCAGCGGCTGAAGCGGCCGGCGGTGGTCGGAATGTCGATGGGCGGCACGCTGGCCATGCTCGTGGCCACCCGCCATCCAGGCGCCGTTTCCAAGCTGATGGTGGTGGACATGGTTCCGTTCGGAGGTGCGCTGCTCGGCGAAACGGACCCGGAAGGCGCGCGCCCCAGGGCCGAGCGCAGCCGGGAGCGGATGCTTTCCGAAAGCGACGAGGCGCGGCGCCGTGGGCTGACCGCCCAGGTCGCGGAGATGGTGCGGACGGACAGCCTGCGGGCCAGGGTGACGGAACTCGGGCTGGCGAGCGACCGCGGGGTCTCGGCGCGATCGTTCCACGACGTGATGACGATCGATCTGCGGCGGGAAATGGCCCGCGTGGATGTGCCGGTCACCGTCCTTTACGTCCACGCACCCCTCATTCCGCTTTCCGCGGAAGCGACGGATTCCCTGTACCGCGAAGCCTACGCACACGCTCCGCGCGTGACGCTGAAGCGCATCGACGACGCGTATCACTTCATCATGCTGGACCAGCCGCGGGTGTTCGCGGCCGAGGTGCGCGCGTTCCTTCGGTAGGGCGCAGGCGCTGGGCGGCGCGGGCGAGACCGCGGAACCGTGGAGGGCACCCAGCCGTCCGCGGCTCCGTTGCGGCTTCACACGCTCCTAGGGCGGGGCCTTGACGGTGCCGGGCGAATGAATTCGCTGCAACAACCACACGATGTCCGCCTGCGCGGACTGGCTTGTTCTCGTGTGGAGAAGTCGGTGTGGCGCGCCCTGAATGTGTGGCGGATCCCTCAGTCGCTGCGGAGTACGGCGGATGGGCAGGTTCGCCGGGACCGCTCCATCGGGGTGACATAGTGCGCTGCGGCAGGCGGGCGTGCGAGAGCCGCGGAGGGCACCCGGCCCCTCCGCGGCTCGTCGTTTCCTCCGCGCCTCCGCGTGATGCCCTTCGCCGTCAGGGATACACGTACACGTCCTCGTCGGCCGTCATTCGCTCCCACGAGTAGCGGAACGCGGCGTAGATGGTGTCATCCTCCAGCTTTACGAACAGCTCGTCGTTGATGTAGTTGGCCGAGTGCGACAGGTTGTGCGAGCCGGTGAACACGATGCGGCGCGTCTCCGTGGATCCGGCGTAGCGGCCCTTGATCAGGATGAACTTGTCGTGCGTGTTGATCCTGCGCACGGCGATTCCCGCGTTGCGCAGCGTGGCCAACGCCTGCGAGCCGATGGAGCCCACCGCGACGGAAACCCAGCATCCCTGCTGCTTCTTGGAAACCAGCAGCTGCGCCACGTTGTTGCGCGTGTCGTTGAACATGTTCTCGGCCACGCGGATGGCGCAGGCCGTGTCGGGCTCCACGTAGTTGATGCGGTTGTACACCAGATCCGTCTCCTGCTCCGGCGACGCGTACACCTGCAGGTTGAAGGTGCTGCCGCCGAAGTAGCCCCGCCCGGACGACGAGTCGTAGAAGTCGTTGTTGGCGTAGCTGGTCTTGGCCCACAGCGGCGCCCAGTACTTGGCGACGAAGTTGTCGTACAGCGTCTTGTCGCCGTACACCGTCACCGTGTTGTTGTACGTGTTGGCCCCGGTAGCGTACGTCAGGTTGGCCGAGCCGAACCAGCTCACGTTGTCGCGCAGCACGCCCGCGGCGTCTCTCGTACGGCTGAACAGGAACAGCTTGGAGTGCATGATGGCGCTGGCGTGCCGTGCGATGCACCCGTCCCATCCCTCGCCCGTGTAGGTGCCCCCGTTCACGCACCAGCGGAAGCGCGTTCCGGCGCCGCTGTCCAGGTACGCCTGCAGGTCTTCGGGCGAGGTGTCGCTGTCGTCCGCGGGATCGCCCGGGTGATGGTTGCCGCTCATCACCACGTACACCGCCACGCCGCGGTCCTTGGCCCGGTGAAGCGCCGCCTGCACCACGTTGGCGCTGATGTTGTGGACGGCCGCGCGGATGGTGGAGCCCGCCGGGGCGTTGTCGATCAGGTAGATGACGTGGTTGAGGATGGACATGTCCTGCGTGGCCCCGGCGCGCAGGTCCGTGAAGTGCGCCTCCATCCGCACGGTGCCGGAGGTGGCCGCGGCCATCACCCGCGAGGGCGCCTGCGGAGCGGGGATCGTCTCGCGCGTGGGCGCTACGACGCGCGGTCCCGCGTCGCAGGCGGCGAGCGCGAGCGCGGCGGCCACGGCCACGGCAAGGTGGCGGCTGGGGAACGATGGATTCATGGTGCTTCGTGGGACCGGGGGAACCTGCGGGATGGGGATGCAGAGATTTGCCGCCAGAAACGTTCCAGAACTGATCGTGTCCGTCGAGTTGCTGGCGCGATGCCCGGCGTACTCCGATCTTTCGTTTATCCATCCTCCCTCACCGCCACTCCCATGAACCCAGTCGCCGCGCGATCCACGGCTCTGCGATGCGTTCTCCTCGTCGCCCTGATGCTCCTCGGATCGCCTCTGGAGGGACAGGCCCCGGGAGCCGGGCCGCGGCCCAGAATGCGGGAGTTCGTAAGGGCGCTCCAGGGTGATCGGGAGCAGCTCGAAGACTTCTTCCCCCGGCGCGACCCGTGGG
>NZ_DATBNB010000863.1 GCF_036554565.1 Longimicrobium sp.
GGCTGCCGTGGGGCCCTCACCCGTCCTCGCTTGGGCTCGTCCACCCTCTCCCACAAACAGCGTGGGAGAGGGGGTACACACCAGTCGGGTGCGCGTCCAAGTTATTGGTGGGCACCCACTTGTCGTCCAGGCCCAGGCGCACCATACTTGGCCACACCCATCTGCCATCCTGAGCCCAAAGGGCACCTCACCTGCCCGCACAACCGCGGTCTGTCATCCTGAGCCCCAGGCGCACCTCACCTGCCCAAGCCCCATCCCTCGCGGGGCGAAGGATATAGCGGCGGATACGTACCAGCCGGGGCGCGGCAGCGGTCACCAGCGCCGCGGCCACGACGCTGCTGGGGCGACTGAAGTCGCGGCAACAACGGCCCGAAGTCCGCCTTCGCGGACTGCACGCGAAGCCGGGTGCACGAGGCCAGCCGAAGCGCGTTTCAGGTCTCCCCCTCCCCTGCGCAGCGGGGGACGGGGGCCGGGGGGAGGGGGCACCCAGGGGCATGCACCGGCAACCCGTCGAACCCAATCGAAGTTCTCCCCTCTCCCGGCGCAGTTTGCCGGGGGAGGGGCCGGGGAGGGGCCACCCCCGGGGAATGCGCCGGACCAGTCGAAACGCGCCACCCTCCGCCAGCCGCGACCAGACCGAGGCCCACGCTCCAACGACCGCTGCCGCGCCCCGTCTTGTACGTGTCCGCCGCAAGATCCTTCGGCGCGCGAGGCCTGGCGTACGGGATCCTACGGTGCGCCTGCGCCTCAGGATGACAGGCTTTGGCGTGGCAAGGAGGTCTGGGCAGCGCTCCACACTGGCTCCCTTCCCCCGCGCAGTTTGCGGGGGAAGGGCTGGGGATGGGGGGCGCCGCGGCATGCGCCAGACCCAGCCCTATCCGGTTCGTCGTCCTTCCGTCGTCCTTCCGTCGTCCTTCCGTCGTCCTCCCGTCGTCCTTCCGTCGTCCTCCCGTCGTCCCGCCGTCGCCCTTCCGTAGTCCCGACTACGACCCTCAGACCACCTGCTTCCCATCCCGGAACACGCGCACCCCAGCCGTGCCGCCGCCGTGCAGGAGCAGCCGGGCGCCGCGTCCTCCGTAGGCGCGCATCAGGTCGTGCATCAGCGGCTCTTCGCCGTGCCACGGGTACCCGAACACCAGGTCGAAGTCCTCCAGCGGGTGCCCCAGCGCGGGATATCCCGAAGCGCCGTCGCCGATGGTGCCGATGCGCCCGTCCCCGCCCTTGGGCCGGTACCTGTAGCCCGAGGGGATGAAGCTGCCCGCCACGAACTTGGCCGACGAGCCGTAGCGCTCCGCCAGCCCGCGCGCCACGTCCACCAGCTCGCCGTCCAGCTCCAGCCCGTAGGCCTCGAACCCCAGCAGGTCCGCCATGATGGTGATGACCCCCGTGGCCGAGCCCCACTCCAGAAAGCGGAGCCCCGGCGCACGCAGCTCGATCAGCGCGTCCAGCACCACCTCGTAGTCGGCCGGGACGAACGGGTGCCACTCGTTCTGGCGCACCTCGGTATCGAAGCGGCGCCAGATTTCCCACCCCTCTTCGCTCAGGGCAGAAATCCGGGCGCGCAGTTCCGCGTCCACGCCCGCCGGCCGGGGTGGTGCCCCAGCGCTCACGCGTCGTCCTCGTCGGCCGGCTCGGACTCTCCGCCGGGCCCCTCGGTGCCCTCGTCGTCGATCGGGTTGCCGAACTCGTCTTCCAGACCGCCGCCCTCCTTGCGGGCCAGCTTCTTCGCGGCCTTTTCTTCTTTCTTCTTCTGCTTGTCGATTTCCTTCTGGCGCTTCTCGAAATTGTAGTTGGGACGCCTCGCCATTTTTGCTCCGGTTCGTAGGTGCGTGCTCGCCGCTGATGCCGCGCGATGGCTGAATCTAGCTCGCCGGCGCGCCCGGCGCTCGGTTCCATCCCCCGTTCCTGCACCTTCCGGTCCCCCGCACGCGCGGTGGCCCTTCATCAATTTCTCATCCGTGCGAGCAACAGTCCCGTTCGTGGCGGCGTCCAACCCGCGGCAGGAACCCGGACGGCGGCATTCGGTTTTTCGAACAGACCCACCAGGAGCGGGGATGATGATCAGGATGAGGACCACGGCGGCCTCGCTGCTGGCGGCGGCGCTGATGACGGCCGGCGCCTCGGCGGCGCAGGACCGGGTGGTGCAGCTGCCGCGGCAGGACCGCGTGCTGCAGGGAACGGCGCCGCAGGTGTACGCCGTCGGCGCGGCGGAGGGTGCGGACCACGAGATCTTCGGCGAGATCGCGGGCGTGGCCTTCGACGCGTCCGACAACCTGTACGTGCTGGACCGCCCCAACGCGCGGGTGATGGTGTACGGGCCGAACGGCCGCTTCCTCCGCCAGATCGGGCGCAAGGGCCAGGGCCCGGGCGAGCTGACGGTGCCCATGCAGCTCGCCATCACGGGCGACGGCACCGTCGTGGTGATGGACCTGGCCCGGCCCGCGTACAGTCTGTTCCGGCCGGATGGAACGTTCATCCGCAACGTGGCCGTCGAGGGCCTGATGCCCGGTCCGAACTCCCCGATGGCCTGGCACCCGCGCGGCGGCGTGGTGAGCACCTTCCGCGCGGCGCCCAGCAACAACCCGCGGACCGGCACCCACACGGAGAACATCGTACCGCTGACCTTCTATCCGTTCGGCGGCGGAAACCCCGTACGGCTGTACCAGATCCCGCAGCAGTGGACCACGCAAAGCTCCAGCAGCGGCCCCGGGCAAATGCAGATCCGCTTGTCGCCGCCGCCCACGTTCTCTCCCGCGGTGCTGTTCGGCGTGCTGCCGGGCGGGCAGATGGCGCTGAGCTTCACCTCCGGCTACACGGTGCGCATCCTGGACGCCAACGGGCAGACCGTGCGCTACCTGCAGCGGGCCATGCCCGTGCGCCGGACCACGGACCGCGACCGCGAGCGTGCCCGGGCGGAGCGGCGGGAGATGATGCAGAGCGGCCGGGGCAGGATCACCATCACCCGGGGCGGCGGTGGCGGCCCCCCGCCGCGTGGCGCGCCGGGCGGCGCCGAGATGGAGCGGATGCTCGGGGAGATGCGCTTCGCGGACACCATCCCGGCGCTGAAGGGGCTGCGCGTGGCGCCGTCCGGCAAGCTGTGGGTGGAGCGCACGCCAGCATCCGGCGTCGAAGACGGCCCGGTAGACCTGCTGACGGCCGAGGGGCAGTACCTGGGCACCATCAACGGCCTGGGCCTGCCGGCGGCGATCAGCCGGGGCGGGCTGGCCGCCTTCACCGAGGTAGACGACCTGGGCGTGGACCGCGTCGTCGTGCGCCGATTGCCGCAGCCCTGGCGGTAGGGACGTCGGACGCTGGATGCCGAACGGGCGCGGAGCGGATCCGCGCCCGTTTCTGCGTCCGAATCCATCGTTCATCGCCTCTTCCGTCCGTACCCGCACGCCCCTACGTTGCCGCCGGTGCGGGGTTTGCGGGTGCAGCCGCGCCCCCGTGCAACGACGAGCGCACCTGACCGGAGGAAGAGCCCCACGTGAATCGCGAGTACCACCGCTGGCACAGCCCCTCGTTGGGGCGTGACATGGAGATGCTGGTCTTTGGCCATTCGGGCGCGCGCATGGTGGTGTTTCCCACCTCGCAGGGGCGCTACTACGAGTGGGAAGACCGCGGGATGACGAACGTGCTGGGCGACCACCTGCGCAACGGGTGGCTGCAGCTCTACTGCGTCGACAGCGTGGACGCCGAAAGCTGGTACGCGCGCTGGAAGCATCCGCGCGACCGCGCCCAGCGGCAGTACGACTACGAGAACTACGTGGTGCGCGAGGTGGTTCCATTCTCGCGCAGCCGCAACGACAACCCGTTCCTGATGGCGACCGGCGCCAGCTTCGGCGCCTACCACGCGGTCACGATGGCGCTGCGGCACCCGCACGTCTTCAACCGGGTGATCGGGATGAGCGGGATGTACGACATCCGCGAGTTCGCCGACGGCTACTACGACGACGCCATCAAGGGCAACAACCCGTCGCACTTCGTCAGCGAGCTGCACGACCACGGGCACCTGGAGGCGCTGCGCCGGATGGACATCATCCTGGCGACGGGCGAATCGGACCGGTTCGTCGACAACAACCGCCACCTCTCGCGCATCCTGTGGGAGAAGGGCGTGGGCAACGCGCTGCGGCTGTGGGACGGGTGGTCGCACGACTGGCCGTACTGGGAGCGGATGATCCGCACGTACATCAACGGAAGCGACTGAGACTGCAAGTGCGTGAGTGCGTGAGTGCGTGAGTGCGTGAGGGCGGGGGCGAACGCCGGGAACCGGCAATCAAACGAACCGGAGGAGCGGAGATGGCGCTGAAAGTGGGGCTGATCGTGGGGCGGGAGTGGTCGTTTCCCCCGGCCTTCATCGAAGAAGTCAACCGGCGGAACGAGGGCGTCACCGCCGAGTTCGTGCAGCTGGGCGCGCCGCGCATGGACGACCCCAGCGAGTACGCGGTGATCATCGACCGCATCTCGCACGAGGTGCCGTTCTACCGCACCTACCTGAAGCAGGCCGTCATCCAGGGGTGCACCGTCGTCAACAACCCGTTCATGTGGACGGCCGACGACAAGTTCTTCGGCGCCGCGCTGGCCACGCGCCTGGGGATCGCGCATCCCAAGACCATCGTGCTCCCCAACAAGGAGTACATCCCCGGCATCGTGCACGACGAGTCGCTCCGCAACCTCAAGTACCCGCTGGACTGGGAGGCCATCGTCGAGTACATCGGCCTGCCCTGCATTCTCAAGGACGCGCACGGCGGCGGGTGGAAGGACGTGTACGTCTGCCGCACCATGCGCGAGCTGATCGACAACTACGACCAGTCGGGCCTGCTCACGATGATCGTGCAGGAGTTCATCCACTGGGACCACTTCATCCGCTGCATCTGCCTGGGACAGGACGAGATCCTTCCCATCAAGTACGACCCGCGCGAGCGAAAGTACCACGTGGAGCACGCCCACATGGGCGAAGAGCTGGGGCGCCGCGTGGTGGACGACTCGCGCAAGCTGGTGCGGGCGCTGGGCTACGACATGAACTCCATGGAGTGGGCGGTGCGCGACGGCGTTCCCTACGCCATCGACTTCATGAACCCCGCGCCCGACATGGACATCTACTCGCTCACGCCGCACTACTTCGACTGGGTGGTCAAGCACATGGCCGACATGGCCATCGACCTGGCCAGGAACCCGCGGCCGCAGGTGCGCGAGCTCAAGTGGGAAGACCTGTTCGCCGGCTCGCGCCATTCGGCCGAGATGGTGGGCGGCGCCGCGGTGCTGGGCTCCGGCTCGCCTCCGCCCGTCGAGGCCCCGGCCGAGGCCCCGACGAAGGCACCGGCTGCACCATCCGTGACGGGTTCAGGCACCGCGTCCTCCGCCCGGCCCGCCGCCCGGCCCGCCGCCGACCCCGGTGACGCGCCGGACGCCGTCGTCCGCGCCGAGGCCGAAGAGGGGCACGCGTGAACGACGCCGGCACCGTTCGCGAGGCCATCGAGACCTGGCACGGGCTGCTGGGCGACGAGGGGCTGGCGGCGGGGAGCGCGGAGCGGATGGAAGACGACCACCGGCGCCGGGGGATGTACTTCGGCGACCGGCCGCTCTGCTCGGTGCTGCGCCCGCGCATGCTGACGCACGCCCAGTACGCCTGGATCCGGCGCCAGGTGGGCACGCTGATGAGCGCGTACCGCAAGATCCACGAGCGCGCGATGGCGGATGACGGCTTCCGCGCCCAGTTCCACCTGCTGGACTGGGAAGAAGAGATCGTGCACTTCGATCCCGGCTTCCGCTCGCCCTGCCCCACGTCGCGGCTGGACACCTTCTTCTCTGCCGAGGACGGCACGCTGAAGGTGACGGAGTACAACGCCGAAACGCCCGCGGGCGCCGGGTACGTGGACGTGCTTTCGGAGTCGTTCCTGGCGCTGCCCGTGACGGGCGAGTTCATGCGCACGCACGTGCTGCATCCGCTTCCCGCCAGGCACGGGGTGCTCCACGCGCTCCTGCAGTCGTACGAGGAGTGGTCGGGCCGCCGCGAGCTGCCGCGCATCGGCATTTTGGACTGGAGCGACGTGCCGACGCAGAGCGAGTTCATCTTCTTCCGCGACTACTTCCGCGCGCACGGCATCGAGGCCGAGATCGCCGATCCCCGCGAGTGCGAGTACCGGGACGGCAAGCTGATCGCCCCCGGCGGGTTCGAGATCACGCTCGTCTACAAGCGTGTGCTGATCGACGAGCTGATCATGCGGATGGGGATGGACAACCCGGTCGTGCAGGCGGTGAAGGACGGCGCCGTGTGCATGATCAACCCATTCCGTTGCAAGGTGATCTACAAGAAGGCGGGGCTGGCCGTGCTGGGCGACGAGCGCAATGCGGAGATGTTCGATGCGGACGAGCGCGCGGTGATCGACGCCTGCATCCCGTGGACGCGCGTGGTGGAGGAGCGCCACACGAGTCGCGGCGCGGAGCAGGTGGACCTGCTGCCGTGGATGGCGCAGAACCGCGAGCGGCTGGTGCTGAAGCCCAACGACGACTACGGCGGGCACGGCATCGTGCTGGGCTGGCTCGTCTCGGACGACGAGTGGTCGGCGGCGATGCAGACGGCGCTGACGCGTCCGCACGTGGTGCAGGAGCGCATCATCCTGCCCACCGAGCCCTTCCCCAGCTGGGTGGACGGCCAGGTGCAGGTGACCGACCGCATGCTCGACATCGCACCGTACGTAACGATGACGGCGCACGTGGACGGCGCACTCACGCGCATCGCCACGGACCCGCTGCTGAACGTGACGGCCGGTGGCGGATCGAGCGTGTCCACGATGCTGGTGGAGCGGCGGTAGGGGCCCCTCCCGCGGCCCCGGCCCTGCTGGGGCGACTGAAGTCGCGGCAACAACGGCCCAAAGTCCGCCTTCGCGGACTGCACGCACGGTCGAGTGTGCGAAGGCCAGCCGAGACGCAGTTCAGGTCTCCCCCTCCCCTGCGCAGCGGGGGACGGGGGCCGGGGGGTGGGGGCTCCATCAGCATGCGACGGACCCTGTCGAAGCGCGTTCGAAGTTCTCCTCTCTCCCGCGCTGTTTGCGGGGGAGAGGCCAGGAGAGGGGGCTGCCGCGGCACGAACCGAGACGCAGCCCCATCCGGCGCGAAGT
>NZ_DATBNB010000864.1 GCF_036554565.1 Longimicrobium sp.
GTGATCGCGGCGGGGGTGCCGGTGGTGCCGGGGACGGAGGACGCGCTCTCCGACGCCGCCGAGGCGCGCCGCGTGGCGGCGGAGGTGGGCTACCCGGTGCTGCTCAAGGCGGCGGCCGGCGGGGGCGGGAAGGGGATGCGCATCGTGGCCAGCGCGGACGAGATCGAGCGCGCCTTCGAGGCGGCCGGCAACGAGGCGCAGGCCGCGTTCGGCGACCGCTCGGTGTACATCGAGAAGTTCCTGGAGGGGCCGCGCCACATCGAGATCCAGCTCCTCGCGGACCGCCACGGCAACACGCTGCACCTGGGCGAGCGCGAGTGCTCCATCCAGCGCCGCCACCAGAAGCTGATCGAGGAGGCTCCCAGCGCCGTGCTCACCCCGGAGGAGCGGGCGGCGATGGGCGCCACGGCGGTCGCGGCGGCGCAGGCCGTGAGCTACGAGGGCGCGGGGACGGTGGAGTGCCTGTACCAGAACGGCGAGTTCTACTTCCTGGAGATGAACACGCGCATCCAGGTGGAGCACCCCGTCACCGAGCTGGTGACGGGCATCGACCTGGTGCAGTGGCAGATCCGCATCGCCGCGGGCGAAAAGCTGCCGTTCACGCAGGACGACATCACCTTCGAGGGGCACGCCATCGAGTGCCGCATCACCTCGGAAGATCCCTCGAACTCGTTCCTGCCGTCCACCGGGCGCATCCAGAACCTGCTGATCCCCTCCGGCCCCGGCGTGCGCTGGGACGGCGGCATCACGCCGGGGGTGGAGGTGGGGCTGTTCTACGATCCCATGCTCGCCAAGCTGATCGTGCACGCGCCCACGCGCATCGAGGCGATCGACCGGATGAAGCGAGCCCTGCAGGAGTTGCGCGTGGAGGGCGTGGACACCAGCGTGCCCTTTCACCTGCGGGTGATGGACGAGCCGGACTTCCGCGCCGGCAACCTAACCATCAAGTACCTGGAGAACCACGAAGACCTGCTCACCGCCGAGCCCGACGAGCAGACGGTGCGCATGGCCGCGCTCGCCGCCGCGCTGCTGGAGGAAGAGCGGCGGACGCACCGGGCGATGCCTCGCACGCAACCCGCCACCGCCGGTACCACCGGCGGGAGCGCCTGGCGCGGGAACACGGGCGGCTGGAGAGGGCGTTGAGCGATCGCGGTCGCCGTTCCGGCGGGGGGCAGGGAGGTCGCGGACGGGGGACGGGGCAGGGACCGCGGCGTCCACCGCCCACGGCGACGGTGCGGATCGACTCCATCGCGGCGGGCGGCGAGGGCGTGGGCAGGCTGCCGGACGGCCGCGTGACCTTCGTCCATCGCACCGCGCCCGGCGACCTGGCCGAGGTGGCGCTGGTGGAGCGAAAGGATCGGTGGACGCGCGGGAGGCTGCTGCGCGTCATCGAGCCGTCGCTCGAGCGGCGAGAGGCGCCCTGCGCGTTCTACGAGCGCTGTGGCGGCTGCACGCTGGAGCACATGACGTACGACGCGCAGCTTCGCGCCAAGTCGCGCATCGTCGCGGACGCGCTGACGCGGATCGGCGGGCTGGCCGTGGATGCGCCCGAGGTCGTGCCGTCCCCCAACGAGCACCGCTACCGCAACCGCGTGTCGTTCGCGCTGCGGCGCACGGAGCACGGGCGCGTGCTGGCGGGCTTCCACGCGCTGGGCGACCCGGACGAGATCGTGGACCTGGACGGCGGCTGCCTGCTGTTCGAGGAGCCGATCGCCCGCGTGTGGGACGGCATCCGCCGCAACTGGGGTCCGGACGCGCGGCGCCTGCCCTCCGGACAGCAGCTTCGGCTGACGCTGCGTGCCTCGTCCACCGGGCAGGTGTCGCTCCTCGTCGAGGGCGGATTCGCCCGGGGCCGGCCGAAGGAGTTGATCGACGTGGTCCCCGGTCTGGTCAGCGTCTACCATCGCCCCGGCGAGGCCGTGCCCGACCTGATCGCGGGCGCGCCGGGGCTGCCCGAGACGTGGGGCGACGAGACCGTGGAGCTGAGCGGCGCGGCGTTCCTGCAGGTGAACCGCGCGGCCGCGGCCCTGCTGGAGCAGCACGTGATGTCGGTGATCGGCGATGCGGCGGGGCTGCGCGTGGTGGATGCGTACTGCGGCATCGGGCTGCACGCGCGGCGGCTGGCGCGGGCGGGGGCGAGCGTGACGGGGATCGAGCTGGACCCCGACGCCGTCGCCGAGGCGCGGCGGAGCGCGCCGGACGGGGCCGTGTTCGTCACCGCGCCGGTGGAAGACGTGCTCGCCGACCACCTGCCCGCGGACCTGGTCATCCTGAACCCGCCACGGGCCGGCATCGCGGCGGAGGCGGCGGAAGTGCTCGCGGCCAACCCCGCGGCGCGGATCGTCTACATCTCGTGCAACCCGGCCACGCTGGCGCGCGACCTGAAGCGCATGGGCGAGGCGTACTCGCTCGAAAGCATCCGCTCGTTCGACCTGTTCCCGCAGACCGCGCACGTGGAAACCGTGGTCAGCCTGACGCACAACCGAGCCTGACATGCGCTATTTCGTAACGATCGCCGGACGCGAGGTGGAAGTGGATCTGACCGGCGCGACCCCCGTGGTGGACGGGACGCCCGTAGAGGCCCAGCTCTCCACGCTTCCGGGCACCCGAACCCGCCACCTGCTGGCCGGCGGCCGCTCCTATCCGTTCGCCGTGCAGGCGGGGGACCGAAAGGGGCGCTGGATCCTGGCGACCGGCGCCGAGCGCTTTACGGCCGATGCCGTGGACGAGCGCACCCGCGCCATCCGCGAGATGACGGGAACGGTGGACGACGTCGCGGACAAGACCATCGTCGCGCCGATGCCGGGGCTAGTGCTGAAGATCGAGGTGGCCGTGGGCGACGCGGTGCGCGCGGGGCAGGGCGTCGTAGTGGTGGAGGCGATGAAGATGGAGAACGAGCTCAAGGCGCCGGCGGACGGCGTCGTGGCCAGCATCGCCGTGCAGCCGGGGCAGACGGTGGACAAGGGCGCCACGCTGATCACCCTCGAGTAGCCACCCCGGGGAAGGTTCGAGGCTGGCCACGGCTTGACGGTCGACGGTCGACGGTCGATGCTCGCCCGGCCTCGCTGGGGCGGATGAATCCGCGGCAACGAACACACGAAGTCCGCCTGCGCGGACTGGCTTGCTGGCGTGTGGGATGCGAGTCCTGATGCGCGTCCGGTGACGTGTAGCCTCGCGCGGTGTGCGAGGCTTTCCGATTTTGTGCGGCGGCTTCAGCGGCTGCCGCGGGGGGTGACACATCTGAGGACGACGGGGCGAGTCAAGGCGCGTCAGCCGGTTCACACCTCAGCACTGGAGAGGGCATGTACAGGCGGATCGACGATTTCGTGAAGGACTGGGAGCACGACGCGCAGACCACCCTAAAGGTGCTTCGGGCGCTGACGGACGAGTCGCTGGCGCAGCGCATCGTGCCGGAGGGGCGCACGCTGGGGCGGCTGGCGTGGCACGTGACCGAAACGCTCCCCGAGATGATGGAGCACGCCGGACTGCACGGCGTCACCGGGCCCGTTCCGCTGTCGGAAACGCCTACGTCGGCTGCGGAGATCGTCGCGGCGTACGAGGGCGCGGCGGCTTCCGTGGGACCCGCCGTTACCGCCGGGTGGACGGACGACATGCTGGACGAAGAGGTCCCAATGTACGGCCAGCAGTGGAAGCGTGGCCTGGTGCTGAGCGTGCTGCTGCTTCACCAGGCCCACCACCGCGGCCAGATGACCGTGCTGATGCGCCAGGCCGGGCTCACCGTGCCCGGGTGCTACGGCCCCGCCGCCGAGGAATGGGCCGCGATGGGCATCCCGGCGATGGCGTAGAACGCGGACTACGCACTTCGAAGTGCTCCCCTCTCCGCACAGCAGTATCGTGCGGGGAGGGGCCGGGGGAGGGTCCCCCGCACGTGCTGATCAGAAAACCTCCCGGCCGAGTCCGGGAGGTTTTCTGCGTCCGGGAGGCGAAATCGCGCGATGGCCTGCCGCTCGCATGAATCCGCTCGTCAGCGCCGCAGTGGCGCACTGTCGATCAAGTCCCGCTCTCGGAGTGCTGCACGTGGTGATCAGCGGAGTGCTGTTTTGCCGGCTCGCGACCCTGTTCCTGGCCCTGGCCGCCTGCTCGCCCGCGGGCGACGCGGAGGGCGCCAGCGCCCGGGCTGACGACGCGGCCCCGCCGGCCGCGCGTGAGGCGCCTGCCGTACCCCCGCTGCAGACGGATACCGCGGGACGCGCGTGGGTGGAGCGCACCCTCGCCGGGATGACGCTGCGTCAGCGGGTGGCGCAGCTCGTCTTCCCGTGGATCAGCGGGCAATCGCTGGAGGCGAACCCCGGCGAGGCGCAGCGCATCCGCGCCTGGGTGGCGGGGGACGGCGTCGGCGGGCTGATCATCTCCACGGGCTCGCCGCAGGCCACCGCCGCCAAGCTGAACGCCGCGCAGGCCCGCTCGGGGGTGCCGCTGCTGGTGGTTTCGGACCTGGAGACGGGGCCGGGAACGCGGCTGACGCCGGGCGGCACGCGAATGCCCCCCGCGATGGCCTTCGGCGCGGCGGATGACACGGCGCTCGCGCGGCAGGCGGGGCGCGTAACGGCGGTGGAGGCGCGCGCCGTTGGCATCCACGCCACGCTGGGGCCCGTGCTGGATGTGAACGTCAACCCGGCCAACCCCATCATAAACGTTCGCTCGTTCGGCGAGTCGCCCGAGATGGTGTCGCGGATGGGCGCCGCGTGGGTGGCCGGCGCGCGCGAGGGCGGGCTCCTGACCATCGGCAAGCACTTTCCCGGGCACGGCGACACACACGCCGACTCACACGTGGGGCTGGCGGTGGTGGAGGCGGACGCCGCGCGGCTGGCCCGGGTGGAGCTTCCGCCCTTTCGCGCGGCCATCCGCGCCGGCATGGATGGCGTGCTGGCGGGGCACATCGCGGCGCGCGGGGTGGAGGGAGCCGGCGCGCCGCCCGCGTCGCAGTCCGCGCGGATGATCGGAGGCGTGCTGCGGGGGGAGCTGGGGTTCCAGGGGATCGTGTTCACCGACGCGCTGAACATGGCGGGCGCCACGCAGGGCATCTCCGTCACCGAGGCCAGCATCCGCTCCCTCCTCGCCGGGGCCGACGCGCTGCTGCAGCCGCCCGGGCACGAGGGAGTGATCGACGGCATCGTCGCCGCCGTGCGCTCGGGGCGCATTCCCACCGGGCGGATCGACGAGGCCGCGCGGCGGGTGCTGACGGCCAAGGCC
>NZ_DATBNB010000865.1 GCF_036554565.1 Longimicrobium sp.
CCGTCGCGCACCAACGCCTGTCATCCTGAGGCCCAAGCGCGCCGAACCTGCCCCTGTCGCAACCTTCGCGGGCCGAAGGATCTAGCCGCGGACGGGTAATCGTCTGGGCGCGGCAGCGGCCACCGAGGCCCGGGCCTCGGACGGACAGGGTGGCGGCCGGCGTTGGTGTTTGGGCTGGCGTTGCTGCACGAGGTGAGGTGCGCTTCGACGGTTCCGGCGCATTCCCCGGCTGCCGTCACCCCCAGCCCCTCTCCCGCAAGCGGGAGAGGGGAGAATTCGTTTGCGCTCCGGCCGGCTTGGTGCACTCGACTCGCCCGTGCAGTCCGCGAAGGCGAACTTCGGGATTTGCCAGCTGCGGTTTCAACCGCCATTGCGAGGCCGAGGCCTCTGCACGGGTAACGGGTGCCGCGACCGGGCTTCGTGCCGGCCGAGGCTAGATCCTTCGGCCCGCGCCGGATGTGCTGCGGGCGGATGTGGTGCGCTTGGGCCTCAGGATGACAGGCTGTGGTGCGCTACGGATGGGTGCGGCTGGGCCTCAGGGTCGACAGGCTGTGGTGGTACGCTAGGACTTCGGCACGCACCCGCATCGACGGGCGCGCACCACACTGGCTCCCTTCCCCCGCGGCTGTTTGCGGGGGAAGGGCTGGGGATGGGGGGCGCCCGCGGATCGCGACGGGCCCGTTTGTGAGGGCCTACTTCTTCGACGCGCCGATGGACCAGCTGTGGCCGAACGGGTCCTTCAGCTGGCCGTAGCGGTCGCCCCAGAACTGGTCGGCCAGGGGCATCGTCACCGTGGCGCCGGCCGCCACGGCACGCTCGAACCACGCGTCGGCGTCGTCGACCTGAAGGTGAAGCGTCACGCCCTTCGGCCCCTCGCCCATGTCCATCCCATACTCCGGAAACTCGTCCGACATCATCACGTCGGCGCCGTTGATCCGCAGGTGGCAGTGCATCAGCTTGCCGCTCTTCTCGTCGGGCATGCGGGCGAGTTCCTGGGCCCCGAAAGCCGCCTGGTAGAAGGCGGAGGCGTCGCTGGCCCCGCGCACCGTCAGGTACGGGGTGACGCCGGTCATCACGGGGGGATTGGTGGATTCTGACATGCGGTCCTCGTGGTGTGGGGTGGGTACTGCTCGCTGCCTGGACGTCGAACGACGAGTCGCGAAATCGACACGGGTGCTACACGAGCGCCGGGGAGCGCAGACGGGCGGCGGCGTCTTCCCCGGTGTCCTGCGCCGCGTCGGGCTGGAAGGCTTCGCGCACCTCGGCGGAACCCTGACCGGCCACGCGAAGGAAGCGCTCCGCGAGGTCGATGGCGGCCTGCTTCGAATCCACCTGAACGAGGGCGAAGCCGGCGATCAGCTCCTTGGCCTCGGTGAACGGGCCGTCCACCACCACGCGCTTGCCGCCCGCCATCCGCACGCGCGCGCCCTTTTCGCTCGGCTTCAGCCCCTCGGTGGCCAGCAGCACGCCGGTGGACGTCAGCTCGTGCATCAGGTTGCCCATCTCGTCCAGGTCGATGCACGGCGGCACGTCGACTTCGCTGTCGCCGTCGTTCCTGAACATGATCATGAACCGCATCGTCGTGTCGCTCTCTTCAAGGTGAGCCGGCGGCGGGCGCACGGGCGTCCGCGCGCGTCCCGGCAAACTGCTTTCCCCGTCACGGAAGCGCCAGATCACGACGTGGCCTCTTCCGCGTGCATCTCGGCTGGCGGCGCCCGTCGCCCGCATTTTGCACCGGGTCCGCCGCCGGTGGATGTTCCACCTGATCGAACCGACCGCTCAGAGGATACACAGAGCCATGCAGACGAGAGTCGTGCTCGCCCTTCCCGTGCTCGCGGGGCTGATGGCGGCCTGCGCGCCGCGCACCGATTCGCCGGACAACGTCCCCGTCGACAACGAGCCGTCGGCCGAAACGTCGGCCACGCAGCCGCCCGTCGCCCAGTCCGCCGACTGCACGCCGCTGGAAACGCGCCCGGCGAACACGCCCAGCAACCAGCCCGCGTTCGCCGGGCAGACGCGGGTGTGCGGGGTAAAGTCCAGCGGGGCCTATGACGTGGCCGTGGTCGCCCGGGGGCTGCAGAAGCCGTGGTCGGTGGAGCCGCTGCCGGATGGGCGCTTCCTGGTGACGGAAAAGGCCGGGCAGATGCGGATCGTTTCCGCAGCCGGGCAGGTGGGCGCGCCCATCGCGGGGGTGACGCCGGTGGACCCGCGCGGCCAGGGCGG
>NZ_DATBNB010000866.1 GCF_036554565.1 Longimicrobium sp.
CGGTCGTCGAAGATCGCCACGCCCACGGAGCCACCGGGAAACACGTAGTCGCGATGGCACACCGCGTTCGCGATCGCCTCGCGGAGAGCCACGGGCGGGTACATGGGATCGTCCACGCGCTCGAACAGGCCGGGCACCACGCGGCCCGCCACCGGAACATGATCTCGCAGGAACCGTTGGGCGCGATTGAAGAGCTGGAAGACGTTCCCGATCTCCTGGCGTCCATCCACGAACTCCGACATGTCACGGCCCCGGAACCGCGCGAGGCGCAGCGTGCACTGGGGATAGATCGAAACCAGCGCCCCCGGCCGCGCGAACAGCACCACGGCGGCGTTCAGCAGGGCTCCGTCGCGCATCACGCCGAATCCCAGGAGAAGTTCCTCGACGCGGCGCGTACCGGGGTCTTCCATGCGGTTCCGCCAGATGGCCTCCTCGGCCGTACGGATGACCTCGTCGTGGTCCAGGTCGCCGATGCCCAGCTCCGTGGGCGTAAGCTCCCACCGGCGTGACGAATGCACGCGGTCCAGCAGCATCTTCTGATAGTGCGCGGCGGGCATCACGCTGGTGGTCGGGCCCAGGCGGACGTACGCCCGTCCGTCGTACATGTACGGGCCTTCGCCGCGGGGAACGCGGATCAGGATGATCGCCCGTCCATTCGGCAGGTCCACCGTTTCCGGCGACAGGAGGGCCGGGGGATCGATCCGGCGTATCTCCCGAACGATGCTTTCCAGCGTTTCGGGCGACACGTCCTGGCCCACGAGCACCCCGCCGTCCGTCACGCCGAAGAGAACGAACCCGCCGGAGCCGTTCAGCAGTGCGCAAACCGTTCTTGCCGCCTCGGTCCGCTGGCCCGTGGACCGCTTGAATTCGGCCTGCTCCGATTCGCCGCGCGCGACGATCTGCTCCACCTCGCGGAGGATGGATGCGTTGGTTTCGGCGGCGGATTCCGGGAGATGGAACACGGGCGTACAGGCACGGGGACTCGCTGTTCACTTCGTATACTTGCGACGGAAAACGGAGCGGTCAAGGGGTTGATCCTGTTTGAGATAACTCCGTCGCACCTCAGGCGGATCGTGTGCGCTCCGGCGGGGACACAGGTGCGACAGGCTGTCGCACCTTGGGCCGGAAACGTGCGCACGGCGGCACAAAACGAGAGGCGCACCCCGTCTCAGGGAGTGCGCCTCTCGTCGTCATAGATACCGCGCGTCAGCCGTCTTCCGGCACCTCGGCCACAACGCCCAGGTCGGCCAGCAGCGATGCCAGGTCGTACGCCGCGTATTCGTCGTCCACCTCCAGCTCCACCCGCTCGCCGCCGTGGACTCGGTCCAGGAGGGCCTGGGCATCGGGGAGCGACAGCCCCGTGTAGGTCTGCAGCACGCCGATCACGGAATGAACGCTGACGCTGGGGCGCGCGCCGGCGACCACCACGCGCGCGATCACCGCACCGCCCTTACGGCGGCCGCCACGTCCAGCGCGCCCTCGTAGATGGCCTTGCCGATGATGGCTCCCGCGATCCCGCGCCCCTGGCGCGCCGCAGCGGCCACGGCCAGCACGTCTTCCATCCCCCGCATCCCGCCGGAGACGATCACCTCCGCCCCCGCGTGCGCCGCCAGCTCGGCGGAAAGCTCCAGGTTGGGCCCCATCATCATCCCGTCGCGCTCGATGTCGGTGTGGATGATGGTGCGCACCCCGAGATCGACGAGCGAGCGCGCCAGATCGAAAAGGTCGGCGCCGCTTTCCTCGGTCCACCCGCGCGCCGCCGGCCGCCGCCCGCGCGCATCCAGCCCCACGGCGATCCGCTCCGCGCCCCAGCGCTCGATGGCGCGCCGCACCAGCTCCGGGTTCTCGATGGCCGCGGTGCCGATCACCGCCCGCGCCACTCCCGCGTCCAGCACCTCAGCCAAATCCGCTTCCGTGCGCAGCCCACCGCCCGTCTGCACCATGGCGCCGACGCCGGCGGAGACGGACTGGATGAGCGGGCGGTTGCTGCCGTCGCCGAACGCCGCGTCCAGGTCTACCACGTGGATCCACTCGGCGCCGGCGTCCACGAAGCCGCGGGCGACGGCGAGCGGGTCGTCGCCGTACACCGTCTCGCGGTCCGCCCTGCCCTTCTCCAGCCGGACGCAGCGCCCGCGGCGCAGGTCGATGGCCGGGTACAGTGCGAATCCCTCGGGGGTAGTGGTATCGGTCACGGATAGCTCATCGGGGAAAAACTCGCGGGCCCACTACGGCCGGCTTGGGGGCGAGAACATGCACTGCCGTCCGGGGGCACACAGCCCCGACGACCATCCGGCGTCCAGCCACGCGCACCTCACGGAAGCGTTCGGAATCCAGCTTGGACGAAATGTGCGTCGAACGCGAGCGAGGCTCATGCGTAGAGGAGCCGCCCTTTCGGCTGAGGAACGGGGCGACCTAGCTCGTGGGCCGTTTCGATCCATTCGCGGATGACCACCTCCACGCTGGAAATCGCTTCCGCGTACGTTGCTCCATCTGCCGCGCAACCGGGAAGTTCCGGTACTTCGGCGATATACACCTGATCCTCGTCGCTCCAATAGATGATGACTTCGTAGCGGAACTCAGGCGTCATCCGAACCTCCTCCTGCGAGCTTGTACTTCAGGATCACTTCGCGGACCTGCTTGACCTGGTACGCTTTGGCCTTTGCGCCCTTCGGCTGCAAGTTCAAGATCTCGACCACTCCTGCGCGAGTAAAGATGTGATGACTGCCGCGGACGCGTTCGTGGAAGGCGAGCCAATGCAACAGCGCGCATAGGCCCTCGAATGGGACATTCGCGTCCGACGCACCGCGCAAGATCTGGAGCAGCAGCTTGTCATGTTTGCCCATGCGCGAAAGCTACCGGGAAGCGCTCATCTGCGCCACACGGTTCGGTGTGGAACAACAAAGCGGCGATCCCGGGGGATCGCCGCCTCGTCGTTCACCGGCCGTCTGTCCGACCGGCCGATCTCCGCGCCTGCGATCAGCGGCGGGCCAGGCGCGCGCTGTCGCCGTTGGCCGCCAGCAGCGGGCCGGAGCGGTCCATCAGCGCGATCCGCTGGTCGCGCGCGGCGCGGAAGCGGGCGCGCGCGCCGCCCGGAACGGGGTCGCCCGTCAGGTAGCGGATGGAGGTGGGGTTGATGGGCCGCCCGTGCTCGTGGAACTCGTAGTGAAGGTGCGGCCCGGTCGACAGGCCGGTGGAGCCCACGTAGCCGATCAGCTGCCCCTGCTTCACGCGCGCGCCCGGGCGGATGCCCTCGGCGAAGCGGCGCATGTGCGCGTAGCGGCTGCCGTACCCGCGCGAGTGGCGGATTTCCACCACGTTGCCGTATCCGCCGCCCCATCCCGCCTTGCCCACCACGCCGTCGCCCACCGCGCGGATGGGCGTGCCCATCGAAGCCGCGTAGTCGATGCCGTGGTGCGCCCGCATGCGGCGCAGGATGGGATGGAAGCGCCCCG
>NZ_DATBNB010000867.1 GCF_036554565.1 Longimicrobium sp.
CCACCCGCCGACTCGGATGAGCCTCAGGCAACGGATCGTGCTCACCCTGCTGGGGATCGCCATCATCCTGGTGATCCCCGCGGCGTACGGGCTGCTGGCGCTGCAGCAGGTGCACTCCGCCGTGCACACCCTGCAGGGGCGCGACGTAGAGGCCATCAACGCGCTCAGCGACGTGCGCAACGGGGTAGAGGCCGCCAACGACGCCCAGGTGCGCTACTCGGCGCTGGGCGGCATCGGCGAGGCGCAGGACTTCGCCGCACTGGAGCAGCGCCTGGACAGCGCCTCCAACGCCGTCGCTGGCGGGCTGGCCACGCTCAGCCGGGGCGCGTACCGGCGCTCGTCGGCCCGGGTGGCGGCGCTGTGGGACACTACGCGCACCTTTGCCCAGCAGGAGCGCACGCTGATCCGCGCGGGGGACCGCGACGGCGCCGCGGCCCTGCGCCGACAGGCCGTCACCCCGGCGTTCCAGCGGATGGCCGCCTCGCTGGAGCCGGTGGGGGTGGAGATCGACCGGCAGACCGAGCGCGAGGTGCAGCGGGCCGAGGGCGTGGCGCGGCGCTCCGCCAGCACCACCCTGGCGGCGCTGGCGGCGGCGCTGGTGCTGACGCTGGTGCTGGGAACCTGGCTCACCCGCACCCTGCTGCGCCCCGTGGGCGAGCTGCGCCGGGGGATGGCCAACGTGGCGGAGGGCGACTTTGCGCCCAACGTGCGGATTCCCGTGGAGCGCCCCGACGAGCTGGGCGACCTGGCCCGCTCGTTCGACACCATGACCACGCGGCTGCTGGAGCTTGACCGGCTGAAAGCCGAGTTCGTGTCGGTGGCCTCGCACGAGATCAAGACGCCGCTCAGCGTGATCCGCGGCTACGTGACGCTGCTGGCCGACGGCATCTACGGCCCGGTGAACGACCGCCAGAAGACCACGCTCGAGGCGGTGAACGCCCAGACCGACCGGCTGACCCGGCTGGTGCACCGCCTGCTGGACGTCAGCCGCTTCGAGGCGGGGGGCGGGCGGCTGGAGCTGCGCGACATCGACCTGGCGGCGTTCTTCCGCGAGCTCACCAGCGGGTTCCAGGTGCTGGCGGGGCAGAACGGCATCGAGTTTCCCGTGCGCCTGGCCGACGACCTTCCCGCCACCATCCATGGCGACGAGGACCGGCTGAACGAGGTGCTGGGCAACCTGCTTTCCAACGCCTTCAAGTTCACCACCCAGGGCGGCACCATCCGGGTAGATGCGCAGCGGTGCGACGGCGGGATCTGCGTGGAGGTGGAGGACACGGGCGTGGGCATTCCGCCCGATCAGCTCCCCCGCATCTTCGAAAAGTTCTACCAGGTAGACAACGAGGCCCAGCCGCGGTCGGTGGGATCGGGGCTGGGGCTGGCCATTTCGCGCGAGATCGTCGAGGCGCACGGGGGCACGATCACTGCAGAAAGCCAGGTGGGCCGGGGCACGCGCTTCAGCGTGTTTCTCCCGGAGCGGCCGCCCGTTCAGAAGGCGGCCTGATCCGCCCGACTTTTCACGCGCCCGCCTGTGAGAACCGCGTTTTCCGTTCTGTCGCTGGTCCTGCTTGCCGCCTGCGCCTCGGGCGGTCGTGGCGGCGCCGGCCCCGGTGCACCCAGCCGCGACCTGCTGTGGCGGCAGGCGCACCAGGCCATGCACCAGGACTCGTCGCGCATCGCCCTGGCCGCCTTCCAGCGGCTGGCCGCGGAGCACCCCGGTACGGTCGAGGGCAACGAGGCGCGCTTCTACCTGGGCACGCTGTACCTGGACCCGCGCAACTTCGACGCGACGCGGGCGTCGGAGCACCTGGAGCTGTACCTGGCCGCGGACACCGTGGGCGGCCGGCAGGTCCGCCGCCCCGAGGCGGTGCGCCTGCTTTCGCTGTCGCGAACCCTGGTGCTTCCCTGCGAGCAGCGGACGGGCGCCCTGCGCTGCGAGCCCGCCGTGGTCACGCGGCGCACCCCGGGCGAAACGGTGGTGGTGCGAGACGGCGACCAGTCGGCCGAGGTCGCGCGCCTGCGCCGCGAGGTCGCGGAGCGCGACGGCACGATCCGGGAGCTTCGCGAAGAGCTTCAGCGGATCCGGAACACGCTGGCGCCGCGGCCCAGGTAGGGAAGTGCGTGAGTGCGTGAGTGCGTGAGTGCGTTAGTGCGGAAGTAAAAGGAGCGCGATCCAGTCAGGGTCGCGCTCCTTCTCGTTCTGTAGCCCCCCTCCGTGACCTCCGTTGTGAGGCCCGTCGTTCGTTCCTCGTCCACGCCGCACGAGTTGAATCACACCGAATTGAAACCGAAACTGAGATGCCGGATCGGGGTACTAACGATGTCAGCAACTGTGGACATTCGGGGAGGGGAGCGGATGATGATGATCGACATCGAGCGGGCCGGCGGCATCGAGACGGGGCGGTTGGAGCGCTGCCTGGGGCTCGCCGCCGAGCGGGTGGGACCGGGGCGCTACCGCGTCGTGGGTGGAACCGAACCGCACTGGGTGGACCTGCGCTCGCGCCTCGTGCCCCGTTGCGATTGTGGAGACCACCTGTGGCGGGAACGGGTGTGCAAGCACATCCTCGCCGCCCTCCTCCGCGAAGGCGACGAGCGCGTGATCCGCGAGATCAGCGGCCTCGTCCGCCAGCTCCGCGACCGTGTCCACGCGGCGTGATCCTGTTGAAAAGAGCAGTTTCACGCAGAGGACGCAGAGTGAAGGGAGAGGGCGCAGAGGGTACGGAGACGCCGCGGCCCCTCTGCGTGCTCTCTGTTCGCTCTGCGTCCTCTGCGTGATGATTTCCTGTCAGAGGCGGTGCGCGGGTTGCAAGTATCCGCCTGGGGTAACGGCGGACACACCTCAGCGCGGAGCGGGTGATGGCGACGGTGGCGACGATCGGGTACGAGGGTACGACGGTGCCGGCCTTCCAGGAGGCGCTGCGGGAGGGCGGCGTGGACCTGCTGGTAGACGTGCGCGCGGTCGCAAGCTCGCGCCGGCCGGGGTTCGCGAAGACGCGGCTGGCCGCCAACGTCGAGGAACTCGGCATCGAGTACCTGCACCTGCGCGGGCTGGGCACCCCAGCCGAGGGACGCTCCGCCGCGCGGGCCGGGCGGCACAACGAGATGCGGGAAATCTTCATGGAGCACCTGGCCACCCCGGCCGCGCAGGACGAGCTCCACCGCCTCGCCGACATCGTCCGCTCCGGCCGGCGCGT
>NZ_DATBNB010000868.1 GCF_036554565.1 Longimicrobium sp.
CCCGGGTTCACCGTGATGCGCAGGATGTAGTCGCCCGGCGGAACCGGCTCGTTGGGATCGTCCAGCACGAAGTACTGCCCCCCCAGCTGCTTCACGTACGTGTCGGCGTAGCCCACCGAAATGCCCTGGTTTCCCGCGCGGGTGGGGGTGCCGCAGTTGTAGTACACGCGCTCCTTCGGCTGGCCGTTCTCGTTGCTGAAGGGGGTCGTGTCGATCATGCAGAAGCCACGCTTCCGCGCCTTGACCGAAGCGCCCAGCTTGCCGTCCGCACCTACCGGGAACATCTCGTAGGTGGCGTAGTTGCGGAAGTGGAAGTGCCCGTGGCAGCCGTCCAGCTCGTACAGCCCATCGCTGTCGGAGTAGTCGCCGTCGCCGTTGGGGTCGATGTGCGTGCGGGGATCGCCGATGAACACGTCGGCGTCGCCCTTGTTGGGCGTCTCGACGGTAAAGCGCAGCAGCCGCCGGTCGCCCGGGGGCACGTCGCCTTCCTGCACGCTGCACAGTGTGGGCGACAGGTATTCGTCGGTGATCACCCAGGAGCTGGCCAGCTTGGCGGCGTCCACCACCAGGTCGGGGGTGCCGACCAGGTCCTGCACACCCAGGCCCTTGGCTGGGCCATCGGGCTCAGCGATGCTCCGGGCGGCGGTTTCGCACGCGGCCGCCGTGACTGCCGCGGCCAGACAGACCAGCACGATCTTGGTACGCATCTTACCTCCAGGTGGGATGAGTGGGGGGAGCACCCCCGGGGGAACCGCTCAGGGGGACGAGCGGCTGACACGGAACGATGCAGCGGCGTGCATTCTGGTGCACGGGCGCACCGGCGTTTTTTGGCTGGCCGTGAACCGCCGTTCTGGCGCGGATGGCCAGGCACGGGGCCGGGGATGTCGATGGAAACCAGCGATTTTGCTTGATGTTGCGCGCGTCCCGTGAGGACGCCGGGGCAGGCGGAGGAACCTGCGCAGGTCTCGCTGCCCACATAGCGTGGAGGCCGGAAGGGCGCGCTTCAGGTACTCTGTCTTACAACATGCGTGCCGAAGGGGGGACGGCGAGGCTCAGGTCTGCCGGCTGCGCCGCGCGACGGCGTACAGCGCCGGGCCGACCGCCGCGACCGCGAGCGCCGAAAGAACGGCGGGGGCGCCATACTCCGGATCACGCAGGTTCAGGATGGTCACCACCGTCAGCACGATGGCGGGAACCGCCGCCACCACCACCACGCCCGCCGTTCCCACCGGCAGCCGGAACGGTCCGCGCAGCCCCGGCTCGCGCACCCGCAGTGCGATGAGCGCGGCAAACTCCATCATCAGCGCCAGCGAGTACAGCAGCACGTCGGCCGTCACCAGATGGCCGAACGAGAAGAGCGAGAACACCGAGTAGAACACGGCCGACACCAGCACCGCGTTCCGCGGCGTCCCGCGCCCGTCCGTCTTCGCCAGGGCGGCGGGGAGCAGCCCGTCCGCGGCCATCACCAGCGGAATGCGCGAGTACGCCATCAGCAGGGAGTTGAACAGGGCCAGCGCGCTCACCATCCCGCCCAGCGCCAGCCATCCCCCGATCCACCGCCCCCCGAACGCCGCCGCCTGCTCCGCGATCTGCGGCCAGCCGCCCTCCCGCCACGTCGTTCCGTCGCTTGCCCCCAATCCCGCCATCAGCGGAACCACGTATCCCAGCGTCACCAGCGGCAGCGTCAGAAAGAGCGCCCGCGGATAGGTGCGCTCCGCATCCACCACCTCGCCCTGCACCGTCGAGGCGTTGTCCCACCCCAGGTAGTTCCACAGCACGGTGGAGAGCGCCACGCCCAGCGCGCCCACGCCGAACTCCCCGCCGGTGCTGAAGGGCCGCCACGGCACGTGCGAGATGTTGGGGATGGCGGCCAGCGCGAACGCCAGGAATCCCGCCACGATGAAGGCACCGGCGAAGACGGATACGCGGCCCACGCGAAAGGCGCCGCGCAGGTTGATGGCCGTGGCGCCCCAGATCACCGCGAGCGACACCGCCCAGCGCGCCGGCGCGCTC
>NZ_DATBNB010000869.1 GCF_036554565.1 Longimicrobium sp.
ACGAGTTCCTTCGCTACGTGGCACACGAGCGCGGGCTGTCGCCGCAGACCGTGCGGGCGTACGCGGACGACCTGCGCGAGTTCGGCGAGTTCCTGGACCGCTACTACGGCGCACCCGAGTGGTCGTGGGGCGGGGTGGACCGGCTGGCGATCCGCGCCTGGATGGGCGACTGCGCCACCCGCCGCGGCCTGTCGCGCACCAGCATCGCGCGAAAGGTTTCGTCCGTGCGCTCGCTGTACCGCTTCCTTCACGTGGAGGGGCGGGTGGACGCCAATCCGGCCCGCGCGGTCCGCACGCCCAAGCGCGAGCGGCACCTGCCCGGGTTCCTGACGCGCGAGCAGATGGACGGGCTCTTCGAGACCGCGCAGATGCGTGCCGAAGCGGGCGGGTTCCACGGCCTGCGCAACCTGGCGATCGTGGAACTGTTCTACTCGGCCGGGCTGCGCCTGTCGGAGCTGCAGGGGCTGAACGTTCCCGACGTGGACCTGGTCAGCGACCGCGTGCGGGTGATGGGCAAGGGTCGCAAGGAGCGCATCGTTCCCGTGGGCCGCGTGGCGCTGCGGGCGATGCGCGGCTACTTCGACGCGCGCGAGATGGTGATCGCCGGCGCCACGCGGCCGGACGGACGCGCGGTCTTCGTGGGGCAGACGGGCAAGCGGCTGTCGGTGCGGCAGATTCAGAACATCGTGGGCGAGTTCCTCCGCGGGGTCGCGGGCGAGACGGGCCTTTCCACGCACTCGCTGCGGCACAGCTTTGCCACGCACCTGCTGGATGCGGGGGCTGACCTGATGGCTGTGAAGGAACTGCTGGGGCACGCCAGCCTGAGCACCACGCAGATCTACACGCACACGTCCAAGGAGCGGCTGAAGGCGGTCTATCGCAAGGCGCACCCGCGGGCGTAGGGCGGGACGCAGCCCTGCATGGAACGCCATATTCAGAGGAGCGTTCCAGAGCCTGTCATCCTGAGCCCCACGCGCACCGGACCGGCCCGCAAACCGGACCTCGCGGGGCGAAGGATCTAGCCGCGGACACGTACAAGCCCGGGCGCGGCAGCGGGCACGAAGGCCGAGGCCTCGGCTGCCGTGGGGCCCTCACCCCGCCGCGCTGACACGCGTGCGGCCCTCTCCCACAAACAGCGTGGGCGAGGGGTACACTTGGGGGCTGGGTGCGACGGCAGCGCAGAAGCAAAGGCCCCGGCCCTGCTGGGGCGAATGAATTCGCGGCAACGACGGCCCGAAGTCCGCCTTCGCGGACTGCACGCGCAGTCGGGTGCACGAGGCCGGCCGAGGCGCAGTTCAGGTCTCCCCCTCCCCTGCGCAGCGGGGGACGGGGGCCGGGGGGAGGGGGCTCCCAGGGGCATGCACCGGCATCCGGTCGAACCTCGATCGAAGTTCTCCTCTCTCCCGCGCAGTTTGCGGGGGAGAGGCCGGGAGAGGGGGCAGCCGCGGCATGAGCGAGATCCAGCCCCACGCGGCACGACGTTCTCCCCTCTCCCGGCGCAGTTTGCTGGGGGAGGGGCCCGCCCGAGGAATGCGCCGGGCCTGGGTCGACGCGCCCGAGCCGAGGTCCAGGGCTCCGTGCCGCTGTCGCGCCCAGGCTGACAAGTGGCGCCGGGCTAGATCCTTCGGCCCGCGTAGGATCATGTGCGGGCGAGTGCGCCGCGCCTGGGCCTCAGGATGACAGGCCTGTGGTGCGGGGGCCAAGTGCGGCGCGCCTGGGCTGATGGGGGCCCCGAGGTTCGGGGAGCGTCCCCAAAGGTTGCGTAACCCCTGAAACCGCGCGACCTTGTGCGGGCGGACGCAGCCGGTCCGCCCTGAAACGACGTTCACGGCACGTATACCGTACTGGTTTTTGGAGATATGGCAATCCCCACGTTCCACGCCACCACCATCCTGGCCGTCCGCCGCGACGGCAAGATCGCGCTGGGCGGCGACGGCCAGGTGACCATGGGCGACGTCATCGCCAAGTCGTCGGCCACCAAGGTGCGCAAGCTCAAGGACGGCAAGGTGCTGGCGGGCTTCGCCGGCTCCGTGGCCGACGCCTTCACGCTGTTCGAGAAGTTCGAGGAAAAGCTGGAGCGCTACCCGGGCAACCTGTCGCGCGCGGCGGTGGAGCTGGCGAAGGACTGGCGCAGCGACCGCTACCTGCGCCGGCTCGAGGCGCTGCTGGCCGTGGCCGACCGCGAGAATCTGTACATGCTCAGCGGCACCGGCGACGTCATCGCCCCCGACGACGACATCGTGGCCATCGGCTCCGGCGGGAGCTACGCCCTCGCCGCGGCGCGCGCGCTCAAGGAGCACTCGTCGCTCCCCGCCCCCGAGATCGTGCGGCGGGCGCTGGAGATCGCGGGCGAAATCTGCATCTATACCAACACCAACATCACCGTGCTGGAGCTGGACTGACCGCGCGCTGGGAACTGAACAGGATGTCGACGAACGAAACCGAGGTGAAGCCCGCGGAGGGCGAGGCCCAGGAGCCGCTCTGGCTGGACGAGATGACGCCCCGCCAGATCGTCGCCGAGCTCGACAAGTACATCGTGGGGCAGAACGCGGCCAAGAAGTCGGTGGCCATCGCGCTTCGCAACCGCTGGCGCCGCCAGCGCGTGGCCGAGGACCTGCGCGAAGAGATCGCCCCCAACAACATCATCATGATCGGCCCCACGGGCGTGGGAAAGACCGAGATCGCCCGGCGGCTGGCCCGGCTGGCCGGCGCGCCCTTCGTGAAGGTGGAGGCATCCAAGTTCACCGAGGTGGGCTACGTGGGCCGCGACGTGGAGTCGATGGTGCGCGACCTGGTGGACGTGGCCGTGAACATGGTGCGCACCGAGCGCGAGGACGAGGTGCAGGACGAGGCCGAGAAGCGGGTGGAAGACCGCCTGCTGGACCTGCTGATTCCCCCCGCCGAGTCGCAGCCGGCACCCGCCGCCGGCCCCCCCGCCGCTGACGGCGACAAGAACGAGCGCGTGTGGTTCGCCTCGCCCGGCGGCCAGGCCGAGCCGGTGGAGGACGTGGCTGGCCGCGAGCGGCGCGAGCGCACCCGCGAGAAGTTCCGCCAGCTGCTGCGCGACGGCAAGCTGGAGGAGCGCGAGGTGGAGGTGGAGGTCAGCCAGAGCATGCCGGTGGAGAACATGATGATCCCCATGGGCGGCGGCATGGACGGCGGCGGCATGGACGGCAACCTGATGGACATGCTGCAGGACTGGCTGCCCAAGAAGACCAAGCGCCGCCGCGTGAGCGTGGCCGAGGCGCGCCGCATCCTGCTGCAGGACGAGCTCGACAAGCTCGTGAACATGGACGAGGTGGTGAACGAGTCGCTCGACCGCGTGGAAGACATGGGGATCATCTTCCTGGACGAGATCGACAAGATCGCCGGGGAGCGCGGCGCGGCGGGCGGCCCCGACGTGTCGCGCGAGGGGGTGCAGCGCGACCTGCTCCCCATCGTCGAGGGCTCCACGGTGCAGACCAAGTACGGGATGGTGCGCACCGACCACATGCTCTTCATCGCCGCGGGCGCGTTCCACGTCAGCAAGCCGTCGGACCTGATCCCCGAGCTGCAGGGCCGCTTTCCCATCCGCGTGGAGCTGAGCAGCCTTACGCAGGACGACTTCGTCCGCATCCTGCAGGAGCCCAAGAACGCCCTGGTGTCGCAGTACCGCGCGCTGGCCGCGGCAGACGGGGCGGAGCTGGTGTTCACCGACGACGGCGTGCGCGAGGTGGCGCGCACCGCGGCGCAGCTGAACGAGCGGATGGAGAACATCGGCGCCCGGCGGCTGCACACCGTGCTCACCACGCTGCTGGAAGACGTGATGTTCGACCTTCCCGACACGGCCGAAAAGCACATCGTGGTGGATGCCGACCGGGTCCGCGACCGCCTGAAGGACATCGTCGAGGACGAGGACCTGCGCAAGTACATCCTCTAGAAAGGCTCCGCCGCCCCGGCCCCGCGCCGGGGCGGCGGCTTTCCATCCCGCATCCACACAAATGAAGTTCCGCTCCCTGCTCCGGATGGCCCTGCTGCCGCTGGCTGCGTGCGCCCCGGCTGCGCCGGCCGGCGTCCTGGGCGTGTACGACCCCGATTCGTTCGTCGAGGGCAACGCCGAGCGCTTCGCGGGCTGCCACGACGGACGCCGCTTCGTCGCCGGCGACTGCACCGGCCTGGCCGACACGCTCGTGGCCGGCGAGGAGCTGCCGGGCGTCGATTCGGCGGGCGGGTCCGCGCGGGTGCGTGTGGCACAGGTGCGGCCCACCCGCGCGGACCAGTACGAGGCGGCGTACCTGGCCGAGCTGGTGCCCTCTGGCCACGCCTCCCGGGGTCCCGTGCTCTTCTGGCGCCCCGGCCCGCCGCTGCACGCCCTGGCGGCGGCCCCCGTGGTGCTGGACTCGGGCGCGATGGTCCTGCTTCGCGCCGAGGCCCTGCGGTTGTACGAGGCCGCGGAGCAGCGGCGTGCCGCCGGCGACCGGGCCGAGGCGGTGGAACTGGGCACGCCAGTGGCACTGGGCGTGGAGGGCGAGGCGAGCGTGGTCGTGCAGTGGCCGGCGCAGCTGGCGTACGGCACGGAGCGAGACGGACGGGCGTCGCTCTTCTTCGTCTACGATCCGGTGCAGCGGCGGGTGGTGCGCGGCCTCTTCGGGCATCCCGAGTGGGCGCCGGTGGATCCCGCGCTGGTGCGGGCGGTGCAGCCGGTGACGTTCTTTCGCCTGGGGACCGACCCCGCCGTGTACTTCCTGGCCCGCGAGGCGGGCCCGTGGGAGCACATTGGCTTCGGGATCTACAAGATGAGCAGCGGCCGGGCGGTGCTGGGCGTGCCCTGAGCCCCGTCAGATCCCGGGCACTTCCGTCGTTCTCGCACGTCCGTGGCATCGACACCTCAGTCGGGAGGCTTCATGATCCGTCGATTCATCCGTTCGACGATCGCCCTGCTGCTCCTGCTCCCCGCGGTCGCCGAAGGGCAGCGACGCCCGATCGAGGCCGTGGCCGCGGATACGATCCTGGCGCTGCCGGTCAAGGGCGCGGGCGACGACTACCGGTTCTCCGTGGCGCGGCCGGTCAAGATCAGCCCCGAGCGGGAGCGGCGCCGGCGCGAGGAGACGGCGGTGCTATCGGGCGTGGTCACCGACTCTG
>NZ_DATBNB010000870.1 GCF_036554565.1 Longimicrobium sp.
TGGCGCGTGTCACGCCTCCGCCACGATCCAGCGACCGCGCCCGATGCCTGCACTGCGAATCCGCGTTTCCGCCATTGCCCTCGCCCTCACCTTCGCTGCGGCGCCCGGCGCGGCCCAGGGGTTCACCATCGCGGGCCCCGACTCGTCGCGCCTGACGTTGGGGGGGCGCGTCCAGACACAGTTCACCACCACCACCGCCGACCAGGTGCCCGGGGCCGAGGTCGCGCTGCGGCGCGTGCGGCTGGAGGCCACCGTCCAGGCGAGCCCGCTGGTCAGCGGCAGGATCAGCACCGAGTTCGCGGGCAGCCGCGTCTCCTTTCGCGACGCCTACGTACGGCTCGCGCTCGATCCCGCGATCGTCATCCTGGCGGGGCAGACGTACCGGCCGTTCAGCGGGATCGCCATGTACAGCAGCGCCAGGAGCCTGCCCATCGAGCGCGGCGTTCGCATCCGCGGCGTTCCCAATGCGTTCGACCACTACAACCTGCTCGTGGACCGGGGCTACGCCGACCGCGACGTGGGCATTCAGTTGCGCGGCGAGCCGGCCTGGGCGCCGCTGGGGCTGTCGTACGCCGTCGGCTGGTTCAACGGGCCCGCGCGGACCGAGTTCCCGAAGGAGAACACGGGACAGGTGGTGGCCCGCGTGGGGGTGCAGCCCATCCCCAACGTGCGCGCGGCGGTTTCGTACGCCACGCGCGACTTCGGCACCGTGGGCGACGAGCTCGTGATGGAGCGGGGCGACGCGTGGGAGACCGACGTGGAGATCGGCACGGATCGCCGAGGCCCGCATCTGGTCGCCGAAGTCGCGGCGGGCGACTTCGATCCGTTCCGCGACGCGCGCTTCTTCGGCGCGCAGGGTTGGGCGGGGTATCGCACGGGCCGCGTGTCGCAATCCATCAGTGGGGTGGAACCCATGCTGCGCGTCAGCTACGCCGACACGGGCGTGGAGGTTCTGGGGGGCGAGGACGTCGAGCAAATGGGCGGGATTCTCGTTACGCCCGGGGTCAACCTGTGGCTCGGCGGGCTGAACCGCATCTCCATCAACTACGACGTGTGGACCCCCGAGCGCGCCGAAGCCGAGAAGAGCCTCAAGGTCCAGTTCCAGCTCGTCTTCTAGATCAGACACTACGATCTCACGCAGAGACGCAGAGCCGCAGAGAGAAGACGAAGAGAAAAGAAGGCGCATTCTTTTCTGTTTCTTTCCTGCGTCTCTGCGGCTCTGCGTGAGGCCGGTTTTTCAGGGTGGAACGACGTGTAGGCCGATCGCGACGGCATCGCGACCGGTGGAAGGTTCCGCCGTAATGCTGGTTGGGCAAGTTTCGGCGTCCGCTTCAGCGGGCTGATGCGAAGCTTGTCCACCAGCACCAAGGCGAGGGCTTTCCGTGAGAACATCTCACGGGTTGATCCGTCCGATCACCCCCGCGGGAGCAGCGTGCGCGCTGCTCTCGCGCTTCTTTTCGCGGCGCTGCTCGCGTCCGCCGCTCCCCTGGCCGCGCAGGCCGGCCGCATTGCTGGGCGCTGGCCGGCGTCAGCTACCTGGTCATCCGGCGCGGCGGGCGCATCGTGGCGAACGGCACCGCCGCCGAGCCCATCGTCTTCACCAGCATGCGCGAGCCGGTGAACCACGTGGGCGCGGTCGCGGGCACTGGCACACCGTGGTACGCCAGCTGGACGACGTTCGCGCGGAACTGAAAGGCCTCAGCCCTGCTGGGGCGACTGAAGTCGCGGCAACAAAGGCCCAAAGTCCGCCTTCGCGGACTGCATGCAGAGTCGAGCACGTGAGGCCAGCCGGAGCGCGATTCAGGTCTCCCCCTCCCCTGCGCAGCGGGGGATGGGGGCCGGGGGGAGGGGGCTCCCGGGTACAGGAGTGGTAGATTGTTTACAGTTTAGACCGGGAGGATCGTTGACAGTTTGCGATGGTAACGAGCATGGCCTCGACACGGAGATGAGCCATGCCGCAACCGACACGACCTGTGAACGATCGTCCGAAATTCGTAGCCGCCCAGCAGGATGGGTTGTTCTCGATGGCCGAGCTGTGCCGCCGGTACGGGATCAGCCGGCAAACCGGCTACAAGTGGGTGCGGCGGTACGAGGCGCAGGGTGTTGAGGGCCTGAGGGAAGGCAGCCA
>NZ_DATBNB010000871.1 GCF_036554565.1 Longimicrobium sp.
AGCAGGGGAAGCGTGTTCCGGTAGAGTTCTACGACGTGGGCGGAACGGGCGTAGTCCAGGTAGGCCGTCTGCACGTCGGCGGCGAGCTGGCGCGTGGCGGTGCCCAGCGCGGCGCCGTCCAGGTCTGCCAGCGTGCGCCGCAGGCGCCGGTTTTCCCACGCGGCGGGGGCCAGCAGCGGCTGCGCGATGCGGATCTTGGTCTCCTGCGCCAGCGGCAGGCGGGCGTCGACGTTGGTGGGGAACTGCGTGGTGCCCGTCACCTGGTTGAGCGCCGCGTACGCGGGGTTCACCAGGTCGCCCAGGTTCATCCCGCCGCTCATCTCGCTGTAGCGCGCGTCGAAGCTGACGGTGGGCAGCAACAGCCCCCGCGCCTCGCGCACGGCCGCGCTGCTCCGCTCGGCCGAAAGGCGCTCCTGCCGCAGCGACAGGTTGTTATCCATCGCCTGCCGAACGTACCCGCCCAGCGGATCGCCCTGCGCACGGGCGGCGAGCGGAGCGGCGGCGAGCAGAAATACGAGCATCGGCGCGAGCCGAGTGGGTGACAGCATGGGTACCAGCCTCCTTCCGGGGTGAACCTGCCCTTCGGAATACCGACGACCTACCAGCATACTACTTTCTAACAGTGTTAAGCGTATGGGTAAAATGAATCATCCCTCGCGCAGAATTCCACGGATCATCGCCTCGATGCTCAGCGCCGACGTCGCCCGCAGGTCGCGCCAGTGGATCCACGGGTCGTCGCACTTGGCGATCTGCAGCGACACCAGCCCGTGCACCGAGGCCCACATCATCTGCGCAAGCTGCTCCGCGTCGTTCAGCTCGGGGCGAAAGCGGCCCTGCTCCATCCCTTCCGCCACCGTGTGCAGCAGCAGCGCATAGGCGTCCTGCTCCGGGTTGCCGCGGTCGAAGTCCGGCTCGCTGTAGGGCGTGCGGGTCATGAACATGACGGCATAGTGGTGCGGCTTTTCGACGGCGAACTCCACGTACGCCAGCCCGATCAGCCGCAGGCGCTCCACCGGGTCGGGCACCATCGCAAAGCGGACGAACTGCTGGCCCAGCGCGCGAAAGTCGCTGTGCACCATCTCGATGATCAGCGCGTCCTTGTCCTTGAAGTGATGGTAGATGGCGGCCGCCGTGTACTCCACGCGATCGGCGATGGCGCGCATGGTGGTCGCCTCGATGCCGTGCGTGGCGAACATCTCGCGCGCCGCGTCGAGAATCTTCTCGCGCGTCTCCTGCCGCTCCCGGTCCCGCCGTTCCTTCGTTCCCATAACCTCGATTGGATACTTAACGCTGTTAGGTGAAATGATAAGATGTCGCCGCGGGCACGTCAAGGATGTTGGCCCCGGCCCCGCGAGGCGATAGGTTACCGGCCGTTGAACCGGCCGACCGAACCAGGTGCGCGTGCTTCGTCTTTCCACCCTGCTGGACCAGATTCCGGCCCGACCGAACGCGGCCGAGCTGCTGGCGGCCTTCGTTCCGCCGCGGCGGTTTTCGGACAAGCGCTTCGAGGACTACCGCCCCGACGCGCGGCACCCCTCGCAGGCCGCCGCCGTGGGGCGGCTGCGCGAGGTCGCGGACGAGATGCACGCCTCCACGGGCGGCTGGTCGCGGCTGCGGACCGCGCTCGGCGGACGGCCGCGGGGCGCGGGCGTGTACCTGGACGGCGGCTTCGGCGTTGGCAAGACGCACCTGCTTGCGTCGCTGTGGAACGCCGCGCCCAAGCCCAGCGCCTACCTGAGCTTCGACGAGCTCGTCTACGCCATCGGCCTGCTGGGGGTGGAGCCCGCGCGCGAGGCGTTCCGGGGGCAGCGGCTGGTGGCGGTGGACGAATGGGAGCTGGACGATCCCGGCAACCTGAAGCTGGCCATCGCCTTCCTGCGCGGCGCCCTGGCGGACGGCATCCGCGTGGCGACGACGTCCAACACCATCCCCGACGAGCTGGGGCGCGGCCGCTTCGACCAGAAGAGCTTCACTGCCGAGATCGAGGAATTGTCGTCCGCCTTCGAGGTGCTGCGCGTGGAGGGCGAGGACTATCGCCACCGCCGCTTCGAGGCCGACCCCGGGCGCTCCGCCTTCCTGGACGACGCGACGATGGAGCGCGCGCGGAGCCGGGCGGGCGAGCGGGCCCTGGCTGCGGGATTCCAGGAGCTGCTGGACGGGCTGGGTACCGTGCACCCCATCCGCTACTACGCGGTGGTCGAAGCGGTTGACGAGCTGCTGATCGAGGGGGTGCAGCCGATGACGGACCTGTACGATGGGCTGCGCTGGGTGCACTTCGTCGACAAGGTGTACGACGGCGCCGTTCCGTTCTCCGCCACGGCGGATGCGGGCCTGGACGAGCTGTTTCCCCGCGCCTGGCTGACCGGCGCGTTCGGCAAGAAGTTCTCGCGCTGCCTGTCGCGGATGGAAGAGATGCTGGGGGAACGGCGGATGGAGCTGTCGGCGTGAGCGGATTTGCCTCGGTGGTGTTCGACTGCGACTCCACCCTCGTGCGAATCGAGGGCATCGACGAGCTCGCCGGCGATGCGGCGAACGAGATCCGCGCGCTGACCGATGCGGCGATGCGGGGCGAGGTGCCGCTGGAAGACGTCTACGGACGGCGCCTCGAACTGATCCGCCCCACCCGCGCCCGGGTGGACGAGGTCGGGCGGATGTACGTGGACACGCTGGTGCCGCACGCCCGCGAGGTGGTGGCGGCGCTCCGCTGGCTGGGGAAGACCGTCCGCATCCTTTCGGGCGGCCTTGAGCCCCCGGTCCAGGCGGTCGGCGCGGAACTGGGGCTCACGTCGGACGAGGTCGCGGCCGTCGGAATCACGTTCGGTGAAGAGGGCACGTACGCGGGATTCGACCGCGAGTCGCCGCTGGCACGCAGTGGAGGCAAGGCGCGGGTGCTGGCCCGGTGGAACCTCCTCCGCCCCGTGCTGCTGGTGGGCGATGGAGCCACGGACCTGGAGGCGCGCCCCGCGGTGGACGCGTTCGCGGCGTACATGGGCGTCGCGTATCGCCCCGCCGTGGCTGCGGGGGCCGACTTCGTGTTGCGCGACGAGAGCCTTGCGCCGGTGCTCGCGCTGGCCTGCACGGACGAGGACCGTGAGC
>NZ_DATBNB010000872.1 GCF_036554565.1 Longimicrobium sp.
GACGTTTCCAGGTAGCACGTGATCCCCGCCGCCACGGGGTCGAACAGGGTTACCGCGATGGCATTGTTCCCCGGATAGATGGGGAACGGCACCGGCTCCGTCGTGAGTGATGTCGCGTTCGCAGCCGCAGGGGCGGCAAGCGTGACGTAAACGCCCGTGCCGTACTTCAGCACTTGCCCTGCCGGCAGCGCTCCCGGCAGGGGCAACGCGGGGACTGTGACCGCCCCCGCCGGCACCGAGCTGGGGACCGGAAGGGGGTTCTGCACGTGGGCCACGGTGGACGTGTCCGGCCGGATGATGGCGTCGCCGGCTTGGATGGCCGCCGCGGTGCCATAGACCGGGATCGTCGTTGCGCCCACGCTCACCTCGGCGCGGGTAGTCGCGGTGGTTCCGGATGCCTGGAAGGTGAGCACCGTGCCGCTCGCGATCTCGGAGAGAACCGAGCCCACGGGGATCAGGTTGGACCCGGCCGGAATCGTCGGCTGCACCGGAAGCGGGTTGGGGATCGTCGCCACCACTGCGACGTTGCTCTCGTTGTACTTGTCGTGCGTGAACGTCACGCCGTCCAGGCTGAGGTTGTCCGGGGCGGTGGAGCCCAGCACGTAGACCACACCGCCGGGGCTCGTGCCCGCTGGGATGTGGAAGTCATACCGGACGTTGATCCGGCAACTACCCGTGAACGAGTAGTTATACTCCTGAATTCGCCAAGGCTCGTTGATCGAGAACGAGCAGTTGACGAACTGCGCTTCGCACTGGCCCGTGTTCACGCGGCCTGTGGCCGTGAGATTCACACAGAGCAGCTTCGGCAGCACGCCCGTGTCCAGCGTTTTCTTCGGGTTCCAGTCGAGTTTGAAATCTACGTCGACATTGACGAAGCGGGCGTGGCACGGGTAGTCGCTCCGCTGGTTGAGCTCGCATTCCAGGTTGTTCACGACGACGTTGCTCAGGACGATGTTCCTGAACATGCCCGTGACGCAGATGCCGGCCCGGAGCTTCCGCGCGCGGCCCGACTCGCGGATGCCGGAGAGGAAGATATCGCCGAAGGCGGAGTCCAGGTTCGTGCCCAGCGACAGCCCGTCCGCGTTGCAGTCGTGAAAACTCAGGTTCTCCGCGCGCAGCTCGGTCACACCCCGGCTGCCCTGCGCAACGACCTGGATACAGTGTGTCGCCTGGCGCTTCTCGCCCAACGGGTCGGCCGCGAAGAAGGGATTGCCCCGGTGGTTGTCGTCTATGCTCATCCCGCTGATGCTCACCCGGATCTCGCTGCCGGGGGCGGGGCGCACGTAGAACAGCCGGAGCGACTGGCTTCTGCGCTGCACTCCAGTCACGGGGTCTACGCCGGGGTCGGGGATGGAATTATCCGGCCGCTTGATATTGGTGACGCCCACCCCGGCGCCGATGATCGTTACATCGTGCGTGGCGCCGTCCAGCCACACCAGCTTGCTCGTATCCCCGGACCCTACCGTCCAGTAGCCCGAGATCAGCCGGACTGGGATGCCCGTCGTCATCGCGTTCAGCCCGGCGGCCCGGATGTATGGGCCGTCATCGTCCTTATCGTTCACCGGCGCACCCCAATGCACCGGGTTGAGATACTCCACACTGTCGGGGGCGAAGCGCACCTTGCCGCCCAGCGATTCATCGATCCAGCGGAAATTCCCCGCCTCCACCGAACCGGCGAGCGTGATCGTCACATTCGGGCCGGGGCGGAGCAGCGCGCCGGGGCGCACCTCCAAGCTGGCAGCGAGGGTCATGCTGGCGTTTACCCGGAGCGGGTCAGCGAGCCGGATGCGGCCGATACCCTCATCCGCGACGTGCGCGGCCAGCAGGGCCAGCCCCGGTCCGTCGTTGGATACGCCGTCCAGCGTCAGGCCAAAGGCGTCCCTGAACGCGGCAGCATCGCACGCTCCCGCTACGCCCGTGTTCAGCAGCGGAGCCCGGACGCCCTTTTCGCCGTCGCTGCGTACGATTTCCCGAAGGTTCAGCCGAGGGTCTGCCATTGCCCGTATGCGGTGAAGGTGTCTCGATCACTGCTGATCAGGCCGGCAGTGCTGTTCGTTTCGTTCATCGGCACGATGCGAAGATCTCCGGTGCCGTCCGCGTCGATCAGCCCGTGCGTGGCTTCGGTGCGAACGGTCGAAAACCTGAAGTCGTCCGGGCCAACTTCGGTGAAGTACCCGAGGTAGAGGCGCGCCGCGCCGGGAGGCGGGCCGATCGACTCACTGTGGCTCTGCGGCCGTACGTCGCGGCTCATGGGCAGTCCTCCACGGAAACGGTGACGGAATCCGTCTCGGCCGGGAGGGATGCGACGGAGCTGTCGCGCATGCGGATGACCACCCACCTGTACTGATAGGCCGTGGTAGTGCCGAGCCCACCCATCGTCTGGCCGGGGTAGCTCACCTCGTGCGAGACCGTGCTGAGTGGAAGGGACGGAGCGAACGTCACGTCCGACCACGGGCCAGGGGGGTCGCTGCCAACGGCTATGCGCCGCTCCACCCGCAGTCCGTAACCACCCGACGCCGAATTGATCACCTCGTCTAGGGTGACGCTGTGCGTCATGGCCGCGCTGCCGCAGGTTCCCGTGTTGCCGGTGATCCACTTCGCCCCGACCACCATCGGCGCCGGATCGTCCACGGGAGGCGGAGCCGTCCATCCCTCCACCGTCACGTCGCGGTACCGCACCTCCTGCGCGGTCTGCCCTGCGTTCCACGAGAGCCCCGCCCTCAGCCCGTAAACCAGGAAGCGTTGCGGGTCAGGATCCGCCGCTACCGTGAACCTTCCGAAGTACGGCATGTCTTGGCTGCCGCGCGGCGGGATCGCCACCTCGGCGCCGGCGCTGGCGACTGGAGCGCCCACGGCGATCGGCCGGTACGCCAACGACTCCGCGTCCGTGTCGCTGTCCACGTTGAGCACGGTGTCGCCGGTAACCTTGTCGCGCACTTCCATTACGACGGGGTGGTTGGGTACCCGGTCGCTGTCCACGGCCGCCGAGGAGATCACCTTGTTCGGCTGTCCGTCGTTGCGCACCACCTCCGCTTCGAAGTTCAGGATGTGGGGCTTCGGCGGAAGCGGAATGTCATCGAGCCGCCACGTGTCAGCCGCGGGGTGCGACGTCGGCGCGAGCGGTCCGAGCCGTACGCCCAGCTGCACGATGTAGAATTCGACGGCCGCCGTAACCCCCCGCGGATCCTGCAGGGTGAGGATGGCGTCCACCGCCGTGCCCGCTTCGTTCTCAACCGGCCGGATCTCCCCCGCGAGGATAGCCGGCGTGCCGTAGATCGTCTCAAGAATGTGGTTTCCGACCACCAGCTCGCCGCCTGACGCTTCGTATCGGCCTTCGACGTATACCTTTGTCACCTTCCCCTCGGGTGGGGGCGGCACGGTGATGGAGTCCACG
>NZ_DATBNB010000873.1 GCF_036554565.1 Longimicrobium sp.
GGCCAACGCCACCAGCTTCGCGGACGGCGCCGCGACGGGTGGAAAGACCTACCGCTACTACGTCCGCGCCTGCAACGCGGCCGGCTGCTCCGCCTGGGGGATCAGCGGCAACGTGGTGACCCCGGCCCCGTGACACTCGCCGGGTAGCACGGCACGAAAGAACCCCCATGGACGGTGTCCATGGGGGTTCTTCGTCTCGAGGCGCGCCACCGGCTGCATCGGCGAGCCCCGCTCGTGAGGATCCAGGGCCGAACCCCCGGGAGGCGGCACTTGCGCCCGGCGCGTTCGCGGACAGTTTCCCGGCTGCCATCACGGTCCCACACGCAGCCCAGGAACGCATGACCACGGCCATCCCGCGCGGCGCACGCTCCGCGCACGTGTATGAGCGCCTTCGCGACCTGATCGTCCGCGGACGCCTGGCCCCCGGTGGCCGCGTGGTGGAGCAGGAGGTGGCGGAACGCATGGGCGTGGGGCGCACCCCGGTGCGCGAGGCGCTTCAGCTGCTGGTGAAGGAAGGGCTGCTGGTGGCATCGGAGGGCGGCCGCCGGCAGCTCACCGTCGCCCCCCTGCGCGCCGACGACGCCGCGGAACTGTTCGGGCTGCTGGGCGACCTGGAGGCGGCGGCGGTCCGCGGGCTCCCCGCGCTCACGCCTCCCGCCCGAACGGCGCTCGCCGCCGGTGCGCACGCGGCCAGCCAGGCGTTCGCCCACCTGGTCCGGACGGCGCCGGTGGACCTGGAGGCCGCGTTCGTTGCGCGCAAAGCCTTTCACGCCAGCATCACCGATCCGCTCGCCGGGCCGCGGCTCGCGTGGCTGCTGTCGCTGGTGCGTCCGCAGGTAGACCGGTACGAGTGGTTGTACGGCGCGCTGCTGCAGGACGCCCTGGCCCTGGCGGCCGCGGAGCACGAGGCCGTCGTCCGCGCACTGGCGGCCGGCGACGCGTCCGGCGCCGAGGCCGCCGTCCGCGCGAGCTGGAAGAACGCCGGCGCCCGGGTCGGCGGCGTCATCGACCGCATCGGCGAGCGGGGGGCCGGGTAGGTGCCGCGCGGCGCCCGCCAGCCATTCGCGGCCCCACGCGCGACGGGCACTCTTGTGGGCGGCTCTTTTCCGCATTATCCTATACAAAGCCTGCTGCGGGATGCTGGTGCAGATCCTTCGGTCGGCTACTCCTCCCGCGCGGTCCTCCCGTGACACCTTCCTCCGGCAATTCACGGTCGTACTGCCCTCCTCGAGCCGTCACTGCGCAGACAATTGGTGCGTGACGGGCGGGAATTCATCGCACCTCCTTCCCCCAAGTGCCCAGCACATGCAAATCCCACGGTTCTTCCGCACGCTCGCACCGCTCGCGGTGGTCGCGGCCTTCGCCGCGTGCGACCGCCCCACGGAGGCGCTCACCGGCGCGCGCGCGCCCGGCGAGGCGGCCCCGCTGCTTTCCGCCGGCGCCGACGCCATCCCGGGCCGCTACGTGGTGGTCCTGAACAGCAGCGTGGCCAGCCCGTCGGCGGCGGCCCATGAAATGGTGCGGGCCCACGGCGGCCGGCTTCACTTCAGCTACTCGTCGGCCCTCAAGGGCTTCGCGGCCAGCCTGAGCCCCGAAGCGGTGGAAGAGCTGCGGCGCAACCCGCAGGTGAAGTACGTGGCCCCCGACGCCTGGACCTATCCCGTTCAGACGCAGCAGCCCAACGCCACCTGGGGGCTGGACCGCATCGACCAGCGCACGCTGCCCCTGAACGGCACCTACGGCTACGGCCCCACGGGCGCCGGTGTTCGCGTGTACGTGATCGACACGGGCATCCGCACCACGCACGTGCAGCTCGCCGGCCGCGCCAGCGTGGGCGCCGACTTCGTGGGTGACGGCCAGAACGGCCAGGACTGCAACGGCCACGGCACCCACGTGGCCGGCACCATCGCGGGCACCACCCACGGGGTGGCCAAGGGCGCGCAGGTGGTTTCCGTGCGCGTCTTCGGATGCACGGGCGGCGCCCCCTACTCCACCATCATCGCGGCGGTGGACTGGGTCACGGCCAACGCGGTGAAGCCGGCGGTGGCGAACATGTCGCTGGGCGGCGGCTTCTACGCCCCCGCGAACGACGCCGTGACGGCCTCCATCGCCTCGGGCGTGACGTACGCCGTGGCCGCGGGCAACGAGAACGCCGACGCGTGCTCCGTCTCTCCCGCGAGCACCCCGAACGCCCTCACCGTGGCCTCGACGTCGTCCAACGACGTGCGGTCGTACTTCTCCAACTGGGGAACCTGCGTAGACCTGTTCGCGCCGGGCTCCAGCATCACCAGCGCCTGGTTCACGGCCGATTCGGCCACGAACACCATCAGCGGCACGTCGATGGCCAGCCCCCACGTGGCGGGCGTGGCCGCGCTGTACCTGCAGGGCCAGCCCACCGCCTCGCCGGCGGCCGTCACCCAGGCCATCGGCGCCAGCGCCACCAGCGGGGTCGTGCTGGACCCGGTGGGCTCGCCCAACAGGCTGCTCTTCTCGCCTCTCACGGTCGAGACCCCGGCTCCGCGGATCGTCCTGAACCCCAACGTGCTGCGGTTCACGTTCCTGCGGGTCCCGGCGACGGCGGCCTCGGCCGCGATGGGCGACACCGGCGCCCCGCAGCTCTTCACGGCCACCGGCGCGGGAGAACCCCGGCAGGCGCCCCGCGCGTTCGACGCGCTCTACGCCGCCACGGTCGCCGACTCGGTCATTTCCCGTCCGGTGAAGCTCACGAACACCGGCAACGTCGCGCTGAACTGGACGGCGTCCGTAGACCGGCCCTGGCTGGAGGCAGACCCCACCGAGGGCACCCTGAACGCCGGCTACGACGCCATCCTGCACGCCACCGTTTCCGGCGCCTCGCTGGCCCTGGGCACGCACTCGGGCAAGCTGGCCGTGCACGACTCCGCGTCCGGCGCGGCCACCGGCTACGTGGACGTGGTGGTGAACGTGGCCAACGTGGCGGTCCTTTCCCCGGGCACGCCGCGCACCGACCTGGCGGGCGACATGGGCAGCGAGATGTTCTACTCGGTGACCGTTCCCCGGGGTGCTACCAGCCTGACCATCAAGACCAGCGGCGGCACGGGTGACGTGGACCTGTACGTGCGCCAGGGCAATGCCCCCACGCTCATGGACTACAACTGCCGTCCCTACATCAACGGCAACGACGAAGAGTGCACCGCCCTGTCCCCGGTGCCGGGCACGTACTACGTGATGCTTCGCGGCTGGAACAACTACGCGGGCGTCACCCTGTCCGCCACCGTGGGGGGACTCCCGATTGCGCCGGCCAGCCTGACGGCCGCCGTGGAGACGCCCACCTCGGTGCTGCTGAACTGGACGGACCGCAGCGTGAACGAAACGTCCTTCACCCTGTCGCGCCGGGTGATGACGGGCCCGACCACCTGGACGGCCTGGCAGGACGTGGCCACCCCGGCGGCGAACGCCACCAGCGCCTCCAACGGCGGCCTGACCGGCGGCAGCACGTACCAGTACCGCATTCGTTCCTGCAACGCCGCGGGGTGCTCGGGATGGGCGGCCAGCGCGGCCGTCACCCGGCCCAGCCCCGCGCCGGTGGCGCCCGCGGCCCCCACGGGCGCGGCGGCGACCGCCGTGGCCAGCACCCGCATCCGGGTGACGTGGACCGACGCCAGCAGCAACGAAACGTCGTTCAACGTCGCGCGCCGCATGCAGAACCCCGACGGCACCCTGGGCCCGTCCCAGATCGTCGGCAGCCCG
>NZ_DATBNB010000874.1 GCF_036554565.1 Longimicrobium sp.
CGGCCGCCGCCACCACCGCCGTAGCCGCCGCCGCCACTGCCACCGCCGTACCCACCGCCGCCACCGCTGCGGCCACCACCGCCGCCGCCGTAGCCGCCGCCCCGGCTGCCGCCGCTGTCACCGCCACCGCCATCGGCGGGCGCATCCAGGCGAACGACATTCTCGGCCGCGGGGCCCTTGGTGCCCTGCACGACGTCGAACTCCACGCGCTCGCCGTCGTTCAGGGTGCGGAACCCGCCGCCCTGGATGGCGCTGTGGTGGACGAAGACGTCCTTCTCCCCGTTGTCACGGGTAATGAACCCGAAGCCCTTCTCCGGGTTGAACCACTTGACTACTCCCGTCTCCCTGGCCATGTCCGTCCACGTGCTGGATGTTGATGATGGAGCGCAGCGACTTTCGCTGGCGGCAACCTAAGCCGATTTGCTCCGCGCGCCAAGGGTCTTATTTGCCGGGAGCGTGCTTCGGCGGCGAAGGCGTGCCTATGCAGGATCGGCGCCACCGCGCGGCCAGCCGCCATCTGTTTGCACGCAAATCCGCTCCAGCAAGGCGTTTGGACCTGCTTCGAGTGTTCCGGCGGAAACCGGGCGGCATGCGGACGGAGTTTTCACGCGGCTTCGCGGGTGTGCATCGAGGGCACCACCGCCTCCAGGAACGCGTCGACCACGGCGGGGTCGAAGTGGGTGCCGCGCAGCGAGCGGATCTCCTCCAGCACCCGCGGCACGCTCCACGCGGCGCGGTAGGGCCGGTCGCTGGTCAGCGCGTCGTACACGTCGGCCAGGGCCACGATGCGGGCGGGAAGGGGAATGTCGGTGCCGGCCAGACCGCTGGGGTAGCCGCCCCCGTCCCAGCGCTCGTGGTGCGAGCGGGCGATCTGCTCGGCCAGGCGCACCACCTCCGACGATCCCTCGGCCAGGATGCGCGCGCCGATGACGGTGTGCGACTTCATCACCTCCCACTCCTCGGGGGTCAGCCGGCCGGGCTTGAGCAGCACCGAGTCGGGAATGCCGATCTTGCCGATGTCGTGCAGGGTGGCGGCCAGGCGCAGCGCCTGCACCTGCTCTTCGGGCAGCCCCATGGCGCGGGCCAGGTCGCCGGCCAGCTCGCCCACACGGCGGGTGTGCAGCCCTGTGTCGTCGTCGCGCAGCTCGGCGGCGCGGGCCAGCCGCTCCAGCACCTCGCCCGCGGTGCGCTCCAGGGCCTCGGTCCGTTCACGCACGCGTGCCTCCAGGGTGCGGTTCTGCTCGCGGACGGCGGTGTGCAGCAGGCGGGTCTGCAGGTGGTTGCGCACGCGCAGCATTACCTCGCCCGGGGAGTACGGCTTGTTGATGAAGTCGGCGGCACCCTCGGAAAGCACGGCCAGCCGCGACTCGTCGGAAAGGTCGCCGCTGACCACCAGGATGGGCACGTGGTCCTCCGGAGGGATCAGCGCGCGCAGCCGGCGGATGACCTCGGGGGCCTGGATGGCGCCCATGTGCAGGTCCAGCAGCACCATGTCGGGGCGGAACTCGCGGAACATCGCCTCCACGCGGGTGCCGTCGGTGGTGGTGCGCACTTCGCCGAACCCGCCCCGCGACAGGATGCGGTCGAGCACGCGCAGGGCCGACTCGTCGTCGTCCGCGGCAAGGATGCGCGCGGAGGGTGCCGATGGTGTTATCATAGTACGCCCGGTGGCGGCACCCCACGCCGCCGGCAGGGACCTCACGGCTGCAGCGGGGCGCACCCGATCGCCAATTTCACATCCGATGCCACGATCCATTCTCGTCATCGACGACGACCCCGGCGTTCTGAGCGTTCTCACGCGTTTCTTTCAGCGAAAGGGCTGGGAGGTGCACCAGGCCGGCAGCGGCGAAGACGGCCTGCGGCGCTGGGAATCCACCCGTCCGGACGTGGTGCTGCTGGACCTGGACCTTCCTGGCATGTCGGGGCTGCAGGTGCTGGACGTGCTGGTGTCGCGCGGCGCCGCGGTGATCATGCTCACCGGCCACGCCGAGGTGGAGACGGCGGTCGACGCCATGCAGGCCGGCGCCGAGACCTTTCTCACCAAGCCGGTGGACCTGGCCCACGTGGAGGTGGCGGCGGAGCGCGCGGCCGAAAAGCAGGAGCTGCGGCGCACCAACGAGCTGCTTTCGCGGCAGCTGGGCGGGGCCGAGACGGCGGCCTCGCTGGGGACGTCGGCGCGGATGGTGGCGCTGGCCCGGCAGGTGGAGCTGCTGGCCGGCTCGGCCGACACCACGGCGCTGCTGCTGGGCGAAAGCGGCACGGGCAAGAGCTGGGTGGCGCAGATGATCCACTCGCGCAGCCCGCGGGCGCGTTCGCCGTTCGTGGAGATCAACTGCGCGGGGCTGTCGGCCACGTTCCTGGACTCCGAGCTGTTCGGCCACGAAAAGGGCGCGTTCACCGACGCGCGCGAGATGAAGCGCGGATTGTTCGAGGTGGCGGACCGGGGCACGCTCTTCCTGGACGAGATCGGCGACCTGGCGCCGGAGCTGCAGCCCAAGCTGCTTCGCGTGCTGGAAACCCGCACCTTCCGCCGCCTGGGCGGCACCCGCGAGATGACGGTGGACGTGCGCCTGCTCGCCGCCACCAACAAGGACCTGACCGCCGAGGTGCGCACCGGCAAGTTCCGCGAAGACCTGTTCTACCGCCTGTCGGTCTTCCCGCTGACCATTCCCCCGCTGCGCGACCGCAGCCGCGAAGACGTGCTGGAGCTGATGCACCGCTTTCTGCGCGAGCTGGGGAGCCGGCATCCCTCCTCCCCCGGGCAGCTGGCCCCCCGGGCCACCACGGCGCTGGCCGAGTACGCCTGGCCGGGGAACGTCCGCGAGCTGCGCAACGTGCTGGAGCGCGCCCTGGTGCTGGCGTCGGGCGCCGAGCGCATCGACCTGGAGCACCTTCCCGAGCCGCTCCGTGCCCGGGGCGCTCCGCGCGCCAACCGCGAAGACGCCGAGATCCTGTCCCTGGCCCAGGTGGAGCAGCGGCACATCGAGCGGGCGCTGTACCTGCTGAACGGCAACCGCACCGCCGCGGCGGAAAAGCTGGGGATCTCGCGGAGCACCCTTCACGCGAAGATCGCGCAGTACGGGCTGGAGTCGGCGGGCCGGTAGTCCATCCAGGAAAAGTCGCCCCGGTGCCGCTGTCTCTCCGCAGGTGAAGCCCCGCCCTTTGCGGGGCTTTCCGCGTCGTCACCGCGGCGTCAGCCGCCCCGTCCGGATCTCTCGCCCGTCGCCGATCAGTCGCCCAGCACGCGGAAGAGCGCCGCCACGGCCGCGGGGTGAAAGCGGTCTTCGGCGCCGTCGCGCAGCAGGGGCTCCCAGTAGCCGCGCGACATCGCCGGGCGGTAGGCGCGCGGGTGGTTCATGGCGTCCCACACGTCCACCACCCGCAGGATGCCGATCAGCAGGTACTCCGGCGCGTCGGGGGGCACGTGCGTGGCCAGGTCGGCGTGGTCGGTGCCCAGGTGCTCGATCACCGGGGCCAGGGACTGCAGCGACGGCACGCCGCGCACGATCTCGGCGCCTACCTTGAAGTGGCCGCGAATGCGCTCCAGCTCGCCCGCGTCCAGCGGCTCCGTCTTGTGGAGCAGCTCCACCGGCACCGAGATCTTGCCCAGCTCGTGAAGCTGCGCGGCCGTGGAAAGCAGGCGGGTGCGCTCGTCGTTCAGGTTCAGCACCAGCGCCACCTTGCGGCACATGTCGCCCACGCGCTCGCAGTGGCCGTGCATGTACACGTCGCGCGCGCCGATCGTCCGCGCCAGCGCCTGCACCATCTCGCCGCGGGCGTCTTCCACCTCGCGCTTCAGCCGGTCCATCGACCGCCACATCTCTGCCCGCAGCGCGCGGAAGTCCTCCTCCACCCGGCGCAGGGCGTCTTCCAGCTGCGTGCTCACCCGGGCCGTGTCGAAGGGGCGGGGAAGCACGGCGAAGCGGTCGTTGACGGCCCGCCCCGGCCCGCTGAACGGCGCCCCCGGCTCGGTGACCACCAGGTGGCATCCCGCCCCGTTCAGCTCGCGGAAGCGGCGCACGTAGGCGATGTGGTCGTACGAGCGCTCGCAGCCCAGGTCGCTGATCATCACGTCCGGCACCAGCCCGTCTTCCAGCGCGTGCAGCGCCTCCTGGCCGTCGGGCACCACGCTGGCCAGGTGCTGGCCGGCGCGGATGATGGGCTCGAGCTCGGCGATCACGTCGCGGCGGTCGCTGACGATGAGAATGCGTCCGGTGAACATCATGGCGGTGTCCTGGGCGAAGACGTGGAGGGCGGTTCGATGAAGGCGGGCGGCGGTGGATGGGCCTAGAGCAGGGCGCCGGCGTACGCGGCCACCATGCAGGTGGTGAGCGCCGTGGCGGCCTGCATGGCCAGGCGAAGCGAGCGGGCGAAGCGGGCGCGGGCCTCGAGGCGTTCGTAGCGGGTCATGGAAAGGTCTCCTGTCGGTGGGTTCGGTCCGCGGGTCCCCCGTGGGACCTTCGCGGCGGCTGGCCCATGACAGGGCGAATGGCGTTCCGCGTTGCCGAATCGCTCCAAGTTGTTCGTCGGGATGGAGTTACGGAATTCCCGGGAGGGTTGCGGAAGGAGCGGAAATCGTGCGGATTTCGGACGGGGCGGGGGAGGCGGGCGGGGAAAGTGCCGCGCCGTTGCTGGAGATTCTGCGAATGTGTGCGGATTTCGTACGGCGGGGCGCCGCGTGTCGGATGCGGAACGGGGAGTTCCGCGCGGGGGCCGGGGCCCCCATGGGTCAGTGCGCGCCGATCAGCGCCTGGACGGCGCCGGCGAGCTGCTCGAAGGTGAAGGGCTTTTGCAGGAAGGCGGTGCCGTGGCCGGCGATGCCGTAGCGCACCGCCTCGTTTTCGGGGTGCCCGGAGATGCAGAGGATGGGAACGCCGGGCCGCAGGTCGCGCAGGTGGTGCGACGCCTGGTTCCCCGTCATCCCGGGCATGA
>NZ_DATBNB010000875.1 GCF_036554565.1 Longimicrobium sp.
ATCCGCCACACAGTGCTCCGACCGCCTCCACGCCTGCTCACGACGAGCCTCAGGTTTTTCGGGTTTCGCGCCGAACCAGGCAACAGGGTTTCGTGTTTCCGCGAGGATGAAGCGCCGCGAGGAGTGTGTGGCGGATCCCGCAGTCGCTGCAAGCCACGGTGTCAGGACTGAGTGACCCGCGGCCGCTCCATCGGGATGACATCGTGTGGCTTTCGATGGGTGCAGTGCGTGTGCGGGTGAAGGCCTCGCGACAGCGGCCCGAGCCGGCTTTCCACTTCCCACCGGCCGCGCTTACCCGCTCCGGCGAGCCGTCGGCTTTCCGGGCATCAGCGCCGTTCATCGCTCTCGCCGACCCGTGTTCCCGTCTTGGACCCGACGCCGGTACGTCTGAATATCGAACACGAGTGCCTGATGCGCCCATCTGGCGCCGTTTCTAGGCATTGCCGGTGATCCCGAGTGGCCGATTATCGTACGTTGCACCTCGATGCTGCACGATTGGTGACTGCCGTGTAAGCCGTTGAAAAACAGCGATTTACCCGTTTGGCGCGATGCGGCACGAGTCTGGACTAAGGGGATGCCGTCCGCCGCCCGACCGGGTGGCGATCCGCCGGGGCACTTTCCCTCCCGGAGCAGTATCCATCTCCCATCGCAGGAAGCACGACAATGACCACCATCCGCTTCGCCTCCCTGTTCGCCGTCGCCGCCGCCGCCCTGGCCGCCACCGACGCCCAGGCCCAGACCGCCACGCAGTCCGTCAGCTACGAAGTGTCGGCCATCAACGAGATCAGCGTTTCGGGCTCGCCGTCGCTGGTGATCAACGACGCCACCCCCGGCAGCGGGCTGGTTTCCGCCTCGGCCGCCGGCACCTACGCCATCACCAGCAACCAGACCAACCGCAAGATCACCGCGCGGATCGACACCAACATGCCGTCCGACGTCACTCTCACCGTGCAGCTCGCCGCCCCCAGCGGCGCCACGAGCGCGGGCGCGGTGAGCCTGAACAGCGTCGACAAGGACGTGGTGACCGGCATCAGCAACGTCGACCAGTCGGGGCTGTCCATCTCGTACGGCCTGAGCGCGACGGTCGCGGCGGGCGTGGTGGCGGCGGGCAACAAGACGGTGACGTACACCATCACCGCTGGCGCCTGAGCCATTTGCCGACACGGCGGGCGCCACCCGGCGCCCGCCATCCTCCCCGGTTCTCCTCCCCCGCAGGATTATGAAGCTCATCTCCGCCATCGCTATCGCGCTGCTGCTTCCCGCGGCCGCCGCCGCCCAGGTCAGCGTCGTCAGCAGCACGCTCGAGGAGCGCGCCGCCACGCCGGGCGAGCAGTACACGGGCACCATCCGCGTCCGCAACACCAGCAGCGCGCCGCAGCTGGCGCGGGTGTACCAGACGGACTACCGCTTCCAGGCGGACGGCCAGACCTTTTACGACCAGGCCGGCTCCTCCGCCCGCAGCAACGCCGGATGGGTGACGTTCAGCCCGTCGCGGCTTACGCTGGCACCGGGCGAAGAGGCTACCGTCAGCTACACGGTGAAGGTGCCCCAGGCAGACCCGCGCGGCTCGTACTGGAGCGTGGTGATGGTGGAGACGGTGGATGAAGGACGCGCCGCGGCGGTGCGGGCGGGGCGCGTGGGCATCGAGCCCACCATCCGCTACGCCGTGCAGCTGGCGACGCACGTGGGGCAGGCCCCGCGGCGGATCGCGCTGGAAGGCGCCCGGGTGTCGCGCGAGCAGGGCGCCCCCGCGCTGGCAGTAAACGTCGTCAACACGGGCGAGCAGGCCGACCGGCTGGACCTGCGCGTGGAATTGTTCGATGCGGAGGGCGCGCCCGCCGGCCGGCTGACCAGCACGCGCGGGCTGGTGTACCCCGGCAGCTCCATCCACCAGCGCTTCGACCTGGGCCAGCTGGCGCCCGGCACCTATCGCGCGCTGCTGGTGGTGGATACGGGCTCCGACGACGTGTTCGGCGCGGAATACACCATCCGCATCTGACGTGCGGGTTCGCGGCTGGGTGATCACTGGGCTGGGCCTTTGCGCGTTCGCGGAACGCGCGGAGGCCCAGCTCGCGCGCGTGGAGCGCCGCGGGCCGCTGGAGCTGCCGGCGCGCGCGGGCGAGGCGGTCACCGTGCCCTTTCGCGTCACCAACACCTCCGGCGCGCCCGCGACCATCGAACCCGCCCTGGCGCTTCCCGCCGGGTGGCGGGCGACGGGCGGCACGGCGCGCGAGCTGGCCGCGGGCGAGGCCGAGCTCCGGCTGGTGGCGGTTCGCGTGCCCTCCGGCGCGGCGGCGGGCCGCCACGTGGTGCACTACTCGGTGTCGTCATCGGCGGATTCCGCGGTGCTCGTGGTCCCCGAACGGCGGGGGATTGCCGTGGAGCCGGTGGAGACCTCGGCCATGGCTATCGCCGGCGACGAGTACGCTATCCCCTTTCGCCTGTCCAACCGCGGCAACGTGGCCGAGCGGCTGGTCCTTCGCGCGGCGGGCGACCAGGGCGCCCGGCTGCGCGCGGACTCGTCGTCCATCGTGCTGCCCCCCGCGTCGGAACGGGTGATCGCCGTGCGCGGGAGGACGGAGCGCGGGGCGCCCGCCACCGTGCGGCACCAGGTGACGCTCCACGCCTCGTCCCCCAGCGACTCCGCGTCGGCGAGGGTGCTGCTGACGGTCGTCGCGCGGGGCGGGGGAGGGACGCGGCGCCGGCGGCTTCCCGCGGAGCTGGCCGTTCGGGCAGCGGATTCGCTGTCCGCCGCTGGCTTCTCGTTCTCCGCGCGCGGTGCGCTGGACCGCGCGCAGCGGGTGCGGCTGGACGTGCTCGCGCGAACGGCGGACCCGGCGGGAACGCCCTTCCCGCGCCAGGACGAGTACCGGGTGCGCCTGGACGCGCCTGGCCTTTCCCTCCGTGCGGGCGATGACGTCTACTGGCTCTCGCGCCTCACCGGGCCGGGCCGCTACGGCTTCGGCGTGGGTGCCACGTTACGCCGCGGAGTGCTGAGCGCGGGAGGCATCGTCTCCCGCGACCGCCGCGGCGACGGGATCGG
>NZ_DATBNB010000876.1 GCF_036554565.1 Longimicrobium sp.
CCGGGACTGTCCACGGTGAACGCCCATGGCGGCGCCCAGGATGCACAGCACACCCGCCGCGGCAATGCGATACGCGTTGGCCATCCGGCCTCCAGGAATCTCGTGTCGGGATCTTCGCCCGCGGCGGCTACAGGACCGGCGCGGGCACCAAAGACACCTCCCCGGCGTTTGGGCCGGGGAGGCGGGGGGTGCCGTCAGTCCATCTGCCGGCGGATGAAGGTGGGGATCTCCAGGTCGCTGGGCACCTTGGGCTCCGGCCGCGGGTTCCGGTGGAGCGGGGTGACCCCCGGCTCGTCCAGCGGCTGGGGGCGCGGCTCGGGGCGGTGCTCCAGCCGCGGCTCCACGCGCGCGTCGGCGCGGGGCTCCGGGCGCGGCTCGGGGCGGCCGAACGCCGGGCGCGTGTCGCTGGCGTGCCGAACCTCGCCGCCACGCGGGGGATACGCCGTGCGCGTTCCCGCGATGTCGGCGGCGGGGGGCCGGCCGGCGCCGTGCGAGCGGAAGTCCGGGCGGATGACGTTGTCGGGCATCCCCGCCAGCATGTCGCGGTCGAAGCCGGTGGCGATCACCGTCACCCGCACCTCTTCCTTCATCGAGGGGTCGTGCACCGCGCCGAAGATGATCTCGGCGTCGTCGCCCGCGGCTTCCTGGATGATGGACGAGATGGTGGTCACCTCGTCGATCGCCAGGTCCATTCCGCCGGTGATGTTGATCAGCACGCCCGCCGCGCCGGAGATCGAGATGTTGTCGAGCAGGGGCGAGCTGATGGCCTCCTGCGCGGCCTCCATCGATCGGTTCTCGCCCCGCCCGAAGCCGGTGCCCATCAGCGCCGCGCCGCGGTTGCTCATCACCGTCCGCACGTCGGCGAAGTCCACGTTCACCTCGCCGGTCACGCGGATCAGGTCCGAGATGCCCTGCGTGGCGTGCAGCAGCACCTCGTCGGCCTTCTTCAGCGCGTCCTTGAAGCTGGTCCCCTTGCCCACGACGGCCAGCAGGCGCTCGTTGGGGACCACGATCATGGTGTCCGCCGCGCGCTTCAGCTCGGCCAGGCCGGCCTCGGCCTGCTTCATCCGCTTCTTGCCCTCGAACAGGAAGGGCTTGGTGACGATGGCGATGGTCAGCGCGCCCATCTCCCGCGCCATCTCGGCGATCAGCGGGGCGGCGCCGGTGCCGGTGCCGCCGCCCATGCCGGCGGTGATGAACACCAGGTCGGCCCCGTCGAGCGCGCGCCGCATCTCGTCGCGGTTCTCTTCCAGCGCCTGCGCGCCGATCTCCGGGCGCGCGCCGGCGCCCAGCCCGCGGGTGAGCTTGTGGCCGATCTGGATCTTGACGTCGGCCTTGGAGAGCTTGAGAACCTGGGCGTCGGTGTTCACCGAGATGAACTCCACGCCCTCCAGGTCCTCTTCGATCATCCGGTTGACGGCGTTTCCGCCGCCGCCGCCCACGCCCACAACCTTCATGCGGGCGTTCTGCGTCATCGTTTCGTCGTACTCGAAGACCATTTGCGGTGGCTCCTCACGAGGGGGAGGGGCGATAGATTCAGAATGGAAAAGACAACAAGTGACGGCACGGGACTTCAGAAGAAGTCCGAGATCCAGTCACGCATCCGCTTGATGACGCCGTTGACGGAAGCGCCGGACATGGCGCTCCCTTCCGGAGAATCGGAGATGACACGCCGCGAGCCGTAGATGGCCAGCCCCGCAGCCGTGGAAAACTTGGGGCGCCGAACGGAATCCGCAAGGCCGCCCAACTCTTCGCCGGGAACGCCGATGCGCACGGAACAAGCGAAGTTGCGCTCCGCCAGCTCCACCACGCCCTGCAGCGACGCGCCGCCGCCGGTGAGCACGATGCCGCCGCCCAGCTGGTTGGTGAAGCCGCCCCGGTCCAGCTCGGCGGCCACGAGCGAAAAGATCTCGTCCACCCGCTGCTCGATGATGTGCGCCAGCAGCTCGCGCGCAACGTGGCGCGGCTGCCCCCCCGCGCCGCCGGGAACCTCGAACGTTTCCTCAGGGCTCACGAAGTCCGCCCGGGCCACGCCGTAGCGCTCCTTGGCCCGCCCCGCCTCCGCGTAGGGAAGCGAGAGCCCCTTGGCGATGTCGTTCGTGACCGTCGCGCCGCCCCAGGGGAGCGAGGCCAGGTGGCGGATCTTGCTCCCCAGGAACACGCACACGTCCGTCGTCCCCCCGCCCAGCTCCACCAGCGCCACGCCGATCTCCTTCTCGTCTTCGCTGACGACGGAAAGCGACGAGGCCAGCGGCTCCAGCACCAGCTCGGCGACGGTGTAGCCCGCGCGGCTGACGGCCTTGCGCACGTTCTGGCAGGCGGACGCGCTGCCGGTGACGATGAACACCTCGGCCTCCAGCCGCGTCCCCGCCATGCCGACGGGATCGCGGATGCCGTCCTGCGCGTCGACGATGTATTCCTGCGGGATGGCGTGGATCAATTCGCGGTCGGCCGGGATCACAACGGCGCGCGCCACCTCGTGCACCCGATCGACGTCGCCGGGGCGGATCTCGCCGTCGGCGCCGGGGCCGCGGCCCACGGCAACGACGCCGGTGCTGGGGCGGGCGTGGATGTGCTCGCCGGCGATGCCCGTGTACAGCTTCTGCACCGTGACGCCCGCCATCAGCTCGGCCTCCTTGACCGCCTTGCGGACGGACTCGGTGGTGGCCTCGATGTCGGCGACGATCTCGCGGCGGATGCCGCCGGTGCGCGCCTGGCCCACGCCCAGCACCTTCACCTGCGCGCGCTGCGGGGCCTCGCCGGAGACTTCGGCGATCACCACGGAGGTCTTGTTCGACCCGATGTCCAGGCCTGCGACGATGATAGGGCGCATCAGTTCTGCGAAGGCGGTTGCGGCGCCGGCACGGGGGCCGGCGTGGGCGCCAGGAGACGGACCACCACCTGGTCGGCGAAGCGGGCGTCGAGCACGGCGCGACCGCCGCCGTCCAGGCGCCGGTCGACGTCGGCCAGGGCGGCGCGAAGCTGCGTCAGCCGGGGCTCGGCGGCGCCGGAGGCCAGCAGCACCTCGGCGCGGGGCGCGGCCATCACCAGGCGCGTGGCGCCGTCGCGGCGGATGCCCACCTCGCTGACCCGCGCCATCAGCATGGGGTCGGCGTCGGAGAGGCGGGCGGCCTCGGCCAACACCCTGAGCGTCGCCTTGTCGCGGACGCGGCTGGCGCTGTCGGGCGCCGTCCCGGCGATGGGCAGGTCCACGGGAACGCGGGCCGGGTCCACCGGCAGGATCTCCCCCGTCCCCGTCGCCGGGCGCAGCGTGCCGCTCAGGAAGGCGACGGGGCGCTTTTCGACGATTCGAATCCGCAGCGTGGACGGGAGACGGCGCTCTACCTCGGCGCTGGCGATCACCGGGTGCTTCCGCAGCGCGGCCTCCCAGGAGGCGGGATCGGCCCACACGTTCATCCCGATCCGCACCCCCGACGCCTGGACGACCTCGTGCGGCGCCAGGAGCCGCGCGCCGGCCACTTCCACCCGGTCCGCGGCGAACCACGGCACGTGGCGCAGGGCGGGCGGCCCCCAGAAGGAAGACGAGCCCGCCGCGGCGGCCACCAGGGCGAAGGCGATCAGCCGGGCGCGGCGCACGGGTCAGCCCTCCGCGAAGCGCGCGTGAAGCTCGCGCGACGCCGCGTCCAGGTTGCCGGCACCCATCGTCAGGCACAGGTCGCCCGAGCGGATCTCGTCCGCCACCGCGTCCACCACGTCCGCGCGGGCGGGGACGTAGCGAACGTCGGCCCCGGCGGCGCGGGCGGCGTCGGCGATCAGCGTTCCCGTCACGCCCTCGATGGGCTTTTCGCGCGCGGCGTAGATGTCGGTGAGAAACACGACGTCCGCCAGCGCCAGCGCCTCGCCGAACTCGCGGGCGAAGTCGCGGGTGCGCGAGTACAGGTGCGGCTGGAAGACGGCCACGATCCGCCGCTCGCCGTGCCCCGCGCGCGCCGCGCTCAGCGTGGCGCGGACCTCCGTGGGGTGGTGCGCGTAGTCGTCCACGAACAGCACCCCCCGCCCCTCGCCGATGGTCTCGAACCGCCGGCTGACGCCCTCGTACGAGGCCAGCCCGCGGCTGATCGCATCCCATCCGGCGCCGAAGTGGCGGGCGACGGCCACGGCCGCCAGTGCGTTCCTCACGTTGTGCTCACCCGGCGCGTTCAGCGTCGCCCGGCCGAGGACCGTGCCCCGCTCGCGGACGGTGAAGGCGGCGCCGGAGCCCGTCATCACCACCTCTTCCGCGCGCAGCATGGAGCCGGCGGAAAGGCCGTAGGTCATCACGCGCTCGGGGCCGCCGTGAAGGCGATTGACCAGCCGCGCC
>NZ_DATBNB010000877.1 GCF_036554565.1 Longimicrobium sp.
CCATCCCGAAGCACTGGTGCATCCCCCAGCCGAAGTGCAGGTACGACCGGATGTCACGGTCGATGCGGAACCGCTTGGGATCGGGGAACCCGTCGGGGTCGAACATGGCCGAAAGGGTGCCGATCGCCATTCCGCTCCCCGGCTGGATCTGCTTCGCGCGCGGCGTGCCGGCCGCCAGCGTGTAGGCCGACGAGCACGTGCGCGCCATGAGGGGCGTGTGCGGGTTGAAGCGCACCGCCTCCCATGCGTACTGGCGCACGCGGTCCAGGTCGCCCGCCCGCGCGGCGGCCTGGGCGCCCTCCAGCTCGCGGGGACGGCGAAGGAGCTCGTCGATGGCCAGGATGCTGAAGCGCGAGATGGTATCCACCGCGCCCACGATCTGCCCGGCGATGTTGCGCCGGACCCAGTCGTCGTCGGCCCACGGCTCGGTGGCGCCCAGGGCGATCATGCGCCCCATCACGTCATCGTCCAGCCCCGTTCCCGCCGCGCGCCGCCGGGCGATCTCGGGAAGCACCCACGCCTTGACCTCCAGGAAGGACTGGTGCGCCGCCTCGCGGACGTACGGATCGTCGAGGGGGTTGGCGAAGGCGTCCTGGAACAGGTTGCGCAGCCAGCGCTGCAGCGTGGTGCGGTCCGGCCCGGGGAAGCCGAAGTAGCGCTCCACCAGCTCCGACGGCACCGCGCGCGTGAGCGACTGCACCGCCTCGATGCGCCGCCGCGGGCGCGCGGCCTCGATGGCCCGGGCCGACGCGTCGCGCGCCAGCTCGCGGATGCGCCCGGCGTCCTCGCGGCGCGCGCACGAGCGCAGGGCGGCGTGGTCGCGGTCGTATTCCGGTCCGCGGTCCATCGCCAGGATGAAGGGCCCGTTGATGCGGTCGATGGAGGGCCCGTTCACCTGGCTGATGGTGAACACCTCGTCGCGGTCCAGCGTTTCCAGCACGTCCGCGTGGCGGCTGACCACCACGCGCGTACCCACCTTGGCCAGCGGCGCGTGCCGGCGCAGGACGGCGAACACGGCGCGCAGCACGCGGCGCCCGGTGAGCGCGTAGAAGATCCTGCGCTTGATGCGGATCTTCAGGCCGCCCTGCGAGTTGGGCGACCGCGGCTGGCGCGCGGGGGCGGTGGAGGCCGTGGGGGCGGGCGGAGCGAGGGTGCTCACGGGACTGCCTTTCGTTCGGAGGGAGAGAACGCGGAGGGACGGCGTACGGAAGCCGGGCCGCACCATGATAAGCACCCTGCTGCGAGCGGACAATCTTTCTGTGTTGCCGGGGCCGCCGGGAGGGGGACGCGGGGAGCGGAGGTCCCGGTTCGGTGGGACGCGAGCGCCCCAATGTTCCCGCCCCCGGTCCCCGGCGGAAACATGCGCCGTACCGGAACCATGGCTCTCCCAACGACTTGCGGATAAGCTTTGCGTCGCGCGCAAACGGACCTTAACTTGCGCAGACATCCGCATCCCCGATCCGGTCCGTTTCTCCACGGAAGCACCCTCCCCACGCTCTCCGCTCCGAACGGCCCGGTCTCCGCCGGCCTCTCCGATCCACCCCTCCGCCGGCAAAACCCTCGCGTACGCAGGAGCCCCCGCTGATGAGCGACAACCCGCTCGCCCCTCCCGTCCCGGACCAGCCGCAGTCCGCCGCGACCGATCCCAACGTCATCCAGGTCCCCGCGATCGCCTCTCCCCCCGAGGGCGAAACCAGGGTGCACGTGGGCGCCGAAACCACCGTGGTGTCCGACAAGCTTCACCGGCGCGCACAGGTGGCCGAAGCGCGCTCGCGGACGGCGCTGCAGAAGCTGGAGTCGGCGAAGACCGACGGGCACACCAGTCAGGCGTCGCTCCTGGTGATGGTACCGGTGAAGGCCGGCCATTACGACGAGCTTCAGGCGCTGTTGAAGAAGGTGGCCAACCCCAACGACGGCTACGACTTCGAGGTCAACTGCATCATCCCGTTCGCGAAGATCACCACCCTCCACTTCGCGCGCATCCTGCTGCACGAGGCCTCGCCCAGCCCCACCAACAAGCTGCCGGAGTACGACGGCAAGGTGCAGGTGACGGGCCCCGCCATTCCGCCCAAGCTGCTGTTCGCCACCGACTTCGACGGCGCGCTCGACGAGCACATCGACGAGCTGCTGGACGTGGCGGGCCCGGGGCTGGACCAGGTGTTCAGCCACTGTGAGGGATGGCCCGGCAGCCACGACCGCGCGGCCGTGCACGGCTTCATGCTGCGGCACCACCTGGCCTCGAACACCTTCTACACGGGGACCATGCACCGCTCCGTGGACCAGATCCACCGGGAAGAGGAGCTTCACCAGGCCATCGAGCGGTACCTGGACGAGAACTCGGGGAAGGCCGACTTCCCCCGCGAGCCGCTGGCCATCCGCAACCGGGTGCGCGACTGGGTGTTCCAGAACCCCGAGTTCGCGTGGGCGCGCCAGCAGCCGGGCCCGTTCCCCAAGCTGCTCTTCAACCCCGACTACCTGCTGCAGGTGGGCATCGGCGCGCTGCTGGCGGTGCTGGCGGCGCTGACCGTGGTGGTGCGGCTGGCGACGGGCTCGTGGAGCACGGCTCTGATGGTGGTGGGCGGGCTGGTGGTGGTGGCCGGCGTGGTGCTGGGTGCGGCGTACGCGTACCTGCGCAAGCTGGAAAAGACGGACCCGGTGATCCTGCAGAACAAGAGCATCGACGACCTGCTCTCCATCGAGGACCGGATCGTCCAGAACCAGATGAGCAGCGTCATCTACATCAAGGAGCCGCTCTGGTTCCGGGGGACGATCCTGCGCGCGGTGCTGGCGTTCATCAACTTTTCCGCGAAGTACCTGAGCAACCAGGGCACGCTCGCCGGCATCCCGTCCATCCACTTCGCCCGCTGGGTGATCGTCGACGAGGGGCGCCGCCTGGAGTTCTTCAGCAACTTCGACGGCAGCTGGGAAAACTACCTGGGCGACTTCATCGACAAGTCGCACAATGGCCTGACCGGCGTGTGGAGCAACTGCGTGGGCTTTCCGCGGACCAGGAACCTGATCCAGGACGGCGCCACCGACGAGCAGAAGTTCAAGGCGTACTCGCGCGACAGCCAGATTCCCACGCAGGTGTGGTACAGCGCGTACCGCTGGCTTTCGGTCGACAACATCAACAACAACAGCAAGATGCGCCTGGGCCTGTACGGCGACATGACCGCCGCCGAGGCCGGGCTGTGGGTGCGCCGTTTCGGCGGCACCACCAACGTCGACAACACCGGCCCGGCACTCTCTTCGGCCAAGCCGAAGCCCACCCCGGCGCCCAGGGTGGAGCTGCACGACGTGCAGGGGCTGGTGGCGCGCAGCTTCAACGCGCTGAAGCACGCCGACTATCTGCCCGTGTACCTGCCCGCCGACGCGGCGGCGGCCCGCCGCTGGGTGGGCGACGTGGCCGGCGCGGTCACCGCGGGCGACAAGCGGAGCGGGGACGTAAAAAAGGAGGGGGTGGCGCTGAACGTGGGCTTCACGGCCGAGGGGCTGAAGGCGCTGGGGCTGAGCGCCGATGACCTGGACACCTTCGCCCAGGAGTTCACCGAGGGGATGATCACCGAGCACAAGCAGCGGGTGCTGGGCGACAACGGCCCCTCGGACCCGAAGCTCTGGGCGTGGGGCGGGCCCGGCGACACCGTGCATGCGATGGTGTACGTGTACGCCGGGACCCCCGAGC
>NZ_DATBNB010000878.1 GCF_036554565.1 Longimicrobium sp.
GCAGCACCGTCGTCCGGCAGCCGCGCAGCAGCTCCGCCGGTGCACGCCCCAGCACGGTGGCCGAGGCGCGGTGCGCGGCTACGGCGCGGGCGTCCGCCTCCGCCGCGCGCTCCCGTTCGGCCTTCGCCCGCTCCGCGGCCGATTCGGTCTTCGCGGCCTCCGCGGGACGGCCGGGCGCCAGCCCCAGCTTCTCCTTGGCCGCGAACACCCGCTGGACGGCCTCGTCCACGCGGGCCAGCGGAATCCGGCCGGACTCCACGGCGCGGACCAGCGCGTTCACCGTGCCGGGGAGGTCGTCGACGCCCACCAGCAGGTCTGCCCCGGCCGCCACCGCGCGCACCGCCGCCTCGTGCGGCCCGTAGCGGCGCACCAGCGGCGTCACCGGTGCCAGGTCTTCGATCACCAGCCCGCTGAAACCCATGTCGCGCCGCAGGATGCCCTGCACGAACACCGGGTTCTCGGGCAGCGGCACCGTGTCGCGGGTCAGCGAGGGGAGCACGATGGAGGCGGGCTTCACCGCCGTCACCCCGCGCGCCAGCAGGTCGCGGAGCGGGCCGAGCTGCATGCCGTCCACCGCCGCCCGGTCCCACCCCAGGATCGGCACACCCGTTTCCGCCGGGCCCCGCGACAGCGCCCGGACGCCCACCAGCATCCCCGCCCCGGCCAGCGCCTCGGCATACCCGGCGAACGCCTGCTCGCCCGCGGGGCCGGAAGGCGCGGGGACCGCGGTGGGATACGGAAAGCCCGGCGCCGTGAGCAGCGCGAAGTTGATCCCCAGCGCCCTGGCCTCCGCCGCCGCCGAGGTGGCGACGGCCTGCACGGAATCCGCGGCCGCGGGGCTGAGCGCCAGCGGGGGAGGGAACTCCGTGGCGCCGGCCAGCGCCCCGCCCGTCCCGCGGTCCAGGTCGCCGATCACCAGCAGGGGGAGGCGCGATGCGCGCTGCACGGCGGCGATGCGCCGCGCGGCCACCGGCGCGCTCCCCGGCAGCAGGCGCACGCCTCCCACGTGCGCGGCCGCGAAGCGCCGCGCCAGGGCCGTGTCGGCTTCGATCCGCGCGTCGGCCCTGACGTACAGCGCGGGGGCCACCATCTGCCCGACCTTGTGGCGCAGGGACATGCGCGTCACCTGCTCGGGCGCCCAGGGCGACGGAGCCTCGCGGCAGCCGGTGGAGAGCGCCACCAGTGCCGCCGCCGCCAGCCGGGTGAACCGCGCGCGAAAACGCGGGTGAATGATGGACGATTGCGACAGGGGACTCGCCGGGTTTAAATCAATCGTTTGCGTGAACCGCGGCACGGGCGCGGGCGCGTGGGCACGCGCAGGAGCAAGGCACGATCCGGACCGGGCATCCGGCGTGGGGCACGTCCGCCACAGCGCGCGGCAACTTTGTCTCAGTTGGGCTCGGGAGAGGCGCGAAATCCCACGTGGCGAGCCACGAATCCGGAGAGGACGGATGGTCCGGTCCTTGCCCGCTCCGCTTGGGCGGCGTGCATCGCCGCTCTCCGGGCCGTCCACCCGAGTCCTTCCGGCGCAGCCCGATTCCGAACGAACGACAAAAGTCCGGCGCGGCCCGCATTCGGGCCGGCGCCCGCTTCTATTCATGCGCGCCGGGCCCGTTGCGCCTGCGCCCGTACGGCAGTTAGCACGCACATGACCACCAGTGCCACCGTCTTCGTCGCCGACGACAACCCGTCCATCCTGCAGGGCCTCGACCGGGCGCTGCGGGTCACGGGGTACACCGTCCGCACCGCCACCAGCGGCCGCGGCGTCCTGGACCTGCTGGAGCAGGCGGCCGAAGCGCCCGACCTGCTGCTGCTGGACGTGATGATGCCCGAGATGACCGGGCTGGAGGTGCTTCGCGCCCTGCGCCTGGACCCCCGCTGGCTGGACATTCCCGTCGTGCTGATCACCGCCACCAACGACGGCGCCCTTCCCGTGTCGGCGCTGCGCGACGGTGCGGTGGACTTCCTCACGAAGCCGTTCCGCCTGGACGAGCTGCTGGCGCGCGTGGAGCGCCACGTGGTGCGCAACCAGGAACTGCGCCGGGCCCGCGAGCAGGCGCGCATGCGGCTGCAGGCCATCGACCTGATCCGCGAGCTGAACCGCGTGGTGACGGCCGACGAGATGTTCCACCTGGTCACCTCGCGCACTTCCGAGATCCTGGGCGTGGGCCGCTGCTCGGTGCTGGTGGTGCAGTCGGGCGAAGACGTGGCGCGCGTGGCCGCCTCGTCCGAGGCCGAGCTCACGGACGGGCTGGAGCTGAAGCTGAGCCTGTATCCCGAGGTGCGCGAGGCGCTGGCCACGCGCCGCCCGGTGGTGGTGCGCGACGTGGCGACGTCGCCGCTGTTCGACGGGGTGCGCGGCGAGTGGGAGCGCCGCGGTCTGCCCACGCCGCTGCGCTCGGTGATCGTGGTGCCGTTTCCCATCACCGAGCAGATGACGGGCTTGTTCGTGGAGCGGTCCACGGTCGACGAGCCGCTGCTGGGCGACGAGGCGGCCGAGCTGGCGGAGCGCGTGGTGGAGGCCATCGTTCAGGCGTGCGGGCGGGTGCAGCTCTTCCAGAAGCTGGTGGACCAGCGCAAGCAGCTTCACGACCTGGCGCACACCGACGAGCTCACCGGCTGCGACAGCCGCCGCTCCATCATCGGCTACCTGGGCAAGCAGATGGACAGCTCGCGCCGCACGGGAAATCCGCTGAGCGTGGTGCTGCTGGACCTGGACCACTTCAAGGAGATCAACGACGGCTGCGGGCACCTGGCGGGCGACACGGTGCTCCGGGCGCTGGGCCAGTGGCTGGGCGCCGAGGGGCTGCGCGCCAACGACCGCGCCGGCCGGCTGGGCGGCGACGAGTTCGTGGTGGTGCTTCCCGCCACGCCGTCGGCGGGTGCGTCGGCCTTTGCCGAGCGGGCGCGCGCCCACCTGTCGTCCATCCCCTTCCTGTTCGGCGAAACACGGGTGCAGGCGAGCGTGAGCGCCGGCGTGGTTTCCTGGCCCGAGTCCGCCGCGGGCAGCGCCGAGGAGCTGATCTCGCTGGCCGACACCGCGCTATACCAGGCCAAGCAGGGCGGGCGCAACCGCACCTGCGTGGCGGCCGCGGCGGCGGCGGCCTGAAGCCCGCGTAGCGGAACCAGCCGCACGACACCGCCGCGGGTGCCGGGGAGGAACCCGGCACCCGCGGCGCTTTTCCTGCTGTCGTGGTTTTCTGATTCGAGACGATTCGCTCCTTCCGTACTGCCAGACCATGACGTTCCGTCCCCTCGTCGCCGTCACCACCACCATGTGGCCCGGCGGCTCGCACGGGCTGCCGCGGGTGCAGCTGAACGCCCAGTACCTGACCGCGCTCGACGCGGCCGGCGCCACGCCCATCCTGCTCACCCCCGCGCACTCGGACCAGGCACTGCGCGGCATCCTGTCCATCAGCCACGGGCTGCTGCTGAGCGGGGGCGAAGACGTGGAGCCCTCGCGCTATGGCCACTCGCCGCATCCCGCGCTGGGCGACGTCAATCCCGCCCGCGACGCCATGGAGATCGCCGCCGTGCACGAGGCGCTGGGCCGGCGCATGCCGGTGCTGGCCATCTGCCGGGGCATCCAGGTGCTGAACGTGGCGCTGGGGGGCACGCTGTACCAGGACATTCCCTCGGAGCTGGGCGGCGACCTGCTGCACGAGCAGGCGGCGCCGTGGAACGTGCGGTGGCACGCGGGTCGGGTGCAGCCCGGGTCCAGCCTGGAGCGCGTGTTCGGCACGGCCGAGCTTCACATCAACTCGTTCCACCACCAGGCCATCCGCGACCTGGCGCCCGGGCTGCGCGCCACCGTCTGGGCCGAGGACGGGGTGATCGAGGGGGTGGAGGGCATCGACCACCCGTGGATGTGCGGTGTGCAGTGGCACCCGGAACGCGGCGAGGCGCACGGCGCCGCCGGCGATTCGCGCGATCCCGACCGGCGGCTGTTCTGGTCCTTCGCCCAGGCGGCACGCGAGTTCGCGGATTCGTGCGGTGCCATGGAGACCGCGGGCGCGAGGTGAGGCGTCACCTAAGGACTGCGGGCGCTAGGTAGGACTGGCGTCACCCGAAGACTGCGGGCGCGAAGTGAGGACTGGCGTCACCGAAGGACTGCGGGCGCGAAGTGAGGACTGGCGTCGCCCAAAGACCGCGGGCGCGAGGTGAGCCGCGAGTGTCATCCCGAAGGAGCGGCCCGGGCGAACCCTGCCCGTACACCGTTGACCGCAGCGACTGAGGGATCCGCCACACACCCCGCCCGTTGCCCCGACGCGGCGGAAACACCGGACCGGTAAGCTTGCGGAATCGCGTTCGTCAGCGCCGAGCAACAGCCGCGTTCGAGAGCCATAGGTGAAACGTCAGCCGCAGACCGCTGCGACCGGGATCAGACGCCGTTGATGATGTGCGGTTTCGGCGCTCGGGCGATGTCGACAGGGGGAGGACGGATCGGTGCTTCGGAACGGGCGGCGCGGGTACCCGAGGTGTGTGGCGGATCCCTCAGTCGCTGCCGGCTACCGGGTGAGGGCTGGCTCTGAAGTGGCCGCTCCATCGGGATGACAATCGCGCGATGCGGCAGGTGGGGCGTGCGTCGGGTTCACCTGCTCCTGATCTCCGTACCGCTCAATCAAGCACGACGAAATCGTCTACCTCGTCCAGCGGCACCTCCACGCGGTCGCCGGTGCCCAGGTGGTGCCCGATCAGGATCTCGCCGCCGTAGTCGTGGCGCAGGCGCGAGGGAACCATGGTGATCTCCGTTCCCCTGCGCCGCATCTGGATCCGAGCCCCCTCGTCCATGGCGCGCTCGAGCCGGTCGAGCGCGGACGGCGTCCAGTTCACCCGCCGTCGCCCCCCGCCGTGTCGGGAGGGGGAGGAGCGATCGCCGGGGTGGCCGCGCCCGCACCCGTGGCGCCAGCCGCGCCCCCGGCGGGAGCCGCCGCCGCGCCGCCCTCGACGCCCGGCACCGCCGGGAAGGCTGGCGTGGCGAGCGACGTGTCAGGGCGAAGCTCCGTGGTGGAGCGCACCCCGCGCAGCCCCTCGGGACGCACGGACACGTAGAAATCCTTAATGAACAGCGAGTCGATCTTGGCGAACCCGCTGTCGGGCACGTCGCCGAACTTGGTGCCGGGGCGCGGCCGGGGGATGCGCACGCCGAGCGTGTCCATCCACATGTCGAACTCGGCGCGCGAAATCCGCTGCAGGTAGCCGTTCACCTCCAGCCGCGAACCGGGCCCCAGCGAGCGCAGGGCGCCGGGCGGCGGCTCGGGCTCGAAGCGTACCAGGATGCGGCGCCCGTTGGCCGTGCGCACCCACACCGCCAGGTTGCGCTGCCGGCTTTCGGAGGTGGCCGTCAGGTGAACGAGCCGGCCCAGCTCGCGCGTGTCGAGCGGCAGGAGCGATTCGAACAGCTGGGCCTCCATGGGCAGCACCGGCGCGCGGTCCGCGCCGAAGCCGGCCAGGGCCCCCACCTTTCGCTTGGAACTCATGGTGCTGTCGCCGAACACCGCGGCCGCCACCAGCAGCAGCATCGACGACAGCGCCAGCACCGTAACCCAAAGCCATGCGCGGGACTCGCGCCCGCGAACCATCCTGATGTCCATCCGTTCCGCCTGGATGAGGAGAGCGTTAGGGTTGCGCACGAGCGCAAGGAGCGTTCCGGCGGCGGCTTGCACGCGGCGCGGCGCGGCGGTTATTGTTTGCCGTCCGCACACGAGCAGTCGCACACGCATCCGGAGGAAGACCGTGCCCCGTCCCGCGCCCCAGCCCCGGCCCCGGCGCTCCAACATGCTGCCGTTCTACGCGATCCTGGGTGTGGTCGCGCTGGGCGGCGCCTTCCTGCTCTTCCGGCAGATGGGCGGCGGCGGAGGCAACCCCGCCACTACGCTGAGCCCCGTGGTCATGGCGCCCGACCAGCTGAACCGGGTTCCCGGCATCAGCAAGGGACGGGCGGACGCGCCGGTGGTGATCTTCGAGTTCGCCGACTTCCAGTGCCCGGGCTGCGGAAAGTTCGCCCAGTTCTCCGAGCCGCTGCTGCAGGAGTGGATCGACAACGGCACCGTGCGCTTCGTCTGGTACGACTTTCCGCTCACGCAGATCCACCAGAACGCGGTGCTGGCCTCGCGCGCGGGGCGCTGCGCCAACGAGCAGAACAAGTTCTGGCCCTACCACGACCGCGTGTTCGGCGGGCAGAGCCAGTGGTCCAACTCCGACGGCGCCGACGGCACCTTCATCGAGTACGCCGAGGCCGAGGGGCTGGACGTGCGCGCCTTCACCCAGTGCCTGCGCTCCGACAAGTTCCAGAAGGAAGTGTCGGAGTCGTTCCAGCTGGGCACCTCGCTGGGTGTCGGCGGCAC
>NZ_DATBNB010000879.1 GCF_036554565.1 Longimicrobium sp.
ACGGGTGGCTGATGCCGGGGGAAATGCTGGACGGCCTGGGAATGGCGGAGACCACGCCCGGGCCGCTGGTGCTGGTGCTGCAGTTCGTGGCGTTCGTGGGCGCCTACCGCGATCCCGGCGCGCTCCCCCCGATGCTCGCCGGGGTGCTGGGCGCCACGCTCACCGCGTGGGTGACCTTCGCGCCGTCGTTCCTGTTCATCTTCGCGGGCGCCCCGTACGTGGAGCGCCTGCGCGGCAACCGCGCACTCGCCGCCGCGTTGCGGGGGATCACCGCCGCGGTCGTGGGCGTGATCCTGAACCTGGCGGTCTGGTTCGCCCTGCACGTGCTGTTCGGCCGCATCGGCGAGGTACGCGGCTTCGGGCTGCGCCTGCTCGTTCCGGACTGGGCCACGCTGAACCTGCCCTCCCTGCTCATCTCCGTCGCGTCCGCCATGGCGATCTTCCGCTTCAAAGCCGGCATGCTCCCCGTCCTGGCCGGCGCCGCCGCATGCGGCATCGCCTATCGCCTGCTCGGGTGACCGCGCTTTCCTTCACCTGATCGAACCCTATTGGGAACGATCATGCGAGAAACGGGTATTCGTTCCCTATAGGGGCTGAAATGACCGAAACACCGCGATCGGACCCTTTAGGGAACGAAGAGCAGGTTTCGGGGGTTTCGGACCCTAAAGGGAACGAAGATTCACCCGCGAGCGGCCCATCCATGACAGCAGACGAGCTTCCCATGCGCGACCTGCAGGACCTTGCCGAGGTGGTCCGGCGGCGGCGCCGTGAGGAAAACCTTACGTTTGACCAGGCAGCGGACCGGTTCGGCGTGGGGCGGCGGCTGCTGGTGGAACTGGAGAAAGGGAAGCGGAACGTGCGCGCGAACACGATGCTCGACCTGCTTCAGTTGCTGGGCTACGACGTCGTGCTGCGCCGCCGGGGTGGCGGCGGGCAGGAAGGGTGATCGGGCGATGCTCGACGTGTACCTGTACGATTTTCTGGTCGGCCACATCCGCGAAGAAGGTCCGCACCGGCTCAGCTTCCGTTACGGCGAGCAGGCGCTGGACGAGCCGGAAAAGTACGTCCTGTCCGTTCGCCTGCCGGTGCGTGCGGAGCCGTACGACCACGACGCGACGATCGTCTTCTTCGAGAACCTGCTTCCGGAGGGAGAAGGCCGCGACCTGATCGCGCAGGCAAAGCAGTTTTCACCTGCGGACGTTTCGGGACTCCTGGGGATGATCGGGGGCGAGTGCGCGGGCGCGGTTTCGCTCTGGCCGGCAGGTGTCATTCCTCCGAATGAGCCCAGCTACAGGCGGTTGAGTCCGGCCGAACTTGCCGCGTTGTTCGACCAGGAATACGGCGAGCACGTGATGGAAATGCAGATGGCGGAGCGGCTTTCCATGAGCGGCGCACAGCAGAAGATGGTGTTCCGGCGCCGGGGTGACGCGTTCGAGCTTCCCCTGCACGGCTCGCCCAGCAACGCCATCATCAAGCGCGCGAAGCCCGTGTATCCCGGGCTGGTGCTGAACGAGCTCGCCTGCATGTGGCTGCTGCGCGGCTGCGGCTTCGAGGCGGCGGAATCACGCGCGGTGGGCGGCGAACGCCTGCTGTTCGAGAGCGTTCGCTACGACCGCGTGGAAGATGCCGAAGGCGGGCTGCGCCGCCTGCACCAGGAAGATTTCTGCCAGGCGACCGGCCACCGGTCGGCGCAGAAATACCAGGCCCGCGGCGGGCCTACGTACGAAGTGATCGGCCGGGTGATTCGCCGCCACAGCGTCGATCCGTTGCGCGACCTGGAAACGCTGGCGCGCTGGGCACTGTTCAACGTCCTGGTCGGCAACAACGACGCGCACGCGAAGAACCTGTCGCTGCTGTACGCGGGGTCGCGGGTGCGGCTGGCGCCGATCTACGACGTGGTGTCGACGCACGTGTATCCGCACATCGACCGGCAGTTTTCCATTGAGATCGGCGGGCAGAACACGGCGGAGGGGCTTCACCGGATGGCGCTCGACAAGTTCGCCCGCTCGCTGGGGATGAGGGCGCCGGCCATCGCCCGGCTGGGGGCTCCGCTGATCGAGCAGGTACGGAGCAGTCTCGATGCGGTGCTGGACCAGGTTGCCGCCGGGTACGCCCATCATCCCGTGCTCGACCAGATCCGCGACCTGGTCCTGCAGCGAGCCTCGCTCGTCGAGGGCTGGCTCGCGCTGGCCACGACGAAGTCGAAGTAGCGCGGCGGCGCCTCCCGCCGCGCGATATCAGGCCGGGACCAGCTCGTCCGCTGGCTTCTCCACCGGGAGGCCGGCGGCGTGCCAGGCCTGGTATCCGCCGGTGAGGTTGATGACGTCGGTGATGCCATGGGCCTGCAGGACGCTCGCGGCGATGGCGGAGCGCGCGCCGCCCTGGCACTGCAGCACCACCGGCTTTCCACTCGGCACCTCGTCCAGGCGGTCCGGCAGGTAGCCCAAGGGGACGTTCGGGACCGACGGCAGGTGGC
>NZ_DATBNB010000880.1 GCF_036554565.1 Longimicrobium sp.
GCCCCGGCGTCGCGCGTCCGGACGGCGACGGCCAGGTCCACCAGCAGCGCGCCGGCCTGCACGGCCTGGGCGGAGCTGGAGCGGGAGGATGGGTCCCCGCGCGGCGACGACCAGCGGGCCCGCTCCGTCCATCCCTCCGGAAGTCGGGTGTTCGCCTCCAGCCCCGCCGCCAGGCGCACCGCGTCCGCGCCTTGGGATCCGCGGCCGGCGAGCCCGGCCGCGAGGGCGATCCCCGCGACACCCGCCGCCAGCGCCGCCCACCGCCCGGGCGATCCCCACCGCCGCCGCGCCGGGGGCCGAAGGGGGATGGCCGCCCCGGGTGCCGGCGGGGCGTCCCGCCCCTGGCTTTGCCGCTCCTGCACCTCCATCTCGTGCAGGAGCGCCGCGGTCCCGACCAGGACCTGGTAGTCGTCGTCGAACGGGGACAGCTCCGCGAGCAGCTCGTTTCGCTCCTGCTCGCTCAAATCGCCGTCGAGGAGCGCGGCCAGCCGCTCGTCGTCCAGCCTGGAATCTTTCACGGGCGTTCTCCTGCCGTGGGCGCGCACCTCGACCATTGGACGGGCACGGGCACGAAAAGTCCCCTTTGCGCCGTCACGCCGCCCTCCGGTCGGACAGGATTTCGAGGACGTCGCTATCGGCGATGCCTTCCGCCTCCACGTATTCCCGCAGGCGGCGGCGCAGCCGGTCCAACCGGCGGTAGAGCGGCTTCTGGTCCACGTTCAGCATACGAGCGACTTCCGCCAGGCTGTGCCCGTCTACCAGGTGCATCCACACCACCGCCCGGTCCTCGGGCTCCAGCCGGGCGACGGCACGCTCCAGAGCCGACAGGACCCGCTGCCGGAGTGCGTCTCCCTCGGCCGCGATCACCCGGTCGTCCGCCTGCTCGCGCCCTTCGGCGCCGGGAAGGCCGTCTTCGGCCGACACCACGACCGGGCGCAGCGGCCCGCGTTCGGGAAGGCGGGCGAGGAGGCGTGCCAGCTCCACGTCGGAGAGTTCCGTGTGGCCGCCGGTCCGCAGCTTTTCGGCCGCCTGCTGCAGCGTGTAGCCGTCGCGGTACACCAGCGCCTCCAGGTCGCCGGCCGGCGGACCCAGCCGCAGCGCCGCCGCCGAGGGGCGCCAGCGTCCCCCCTGCTCGCGGAGGTACTCGTAGAACTGCCGCTGGACGACGGTCACCAGGTACGTCGTCAGCTTGGCGTCGCCGCGAAACCGGCGGAAGGCCGCGTAGTCGTCTTCCATCAGCTTCACCCTGATCCACGACACGAAGTCGTCGGCCTCGGCGCCCTTCACGCCGCCCTTTGCGCACGCGATGGCGGCCGCCCTTTCGATCCAGGCGAGGTTCTCCAGGAACTGGCGCTCGAACGTGTGCCGGTCAGGCATCCGGGGCGGGGACTGAGGATGGCGCGACGTGTCGCAAAGCGTTCTCAAAGTACTGGCTTTCACTCCGCGCATCAACACGGCGAAGCGACCTGAGGGGAGAATTCGCCGGCATCCGTCCGACAGATGGGCCGCACGTGCAATCCGGCGGAGTGCGCCACGCCCGGTGGCGGATTCCGAATCCAGAGTACACCGCAACCCATCGGAACCTCATGGCCTTCACGCTTCGCATCACCTTCTCGGGGATGTGCCTGTTCGTTCCCGAGCCCACCACGCCGGGCGGATCCACCGGCCGCATGCGCGTGCTGATGCCCGGAATGCCGGGGCACCACCACCACGGCGGCGCCGACCGGCACGTGCCGGTGCTCTCGTACGACGCCGGCTACCTGGTGCAGGGCGGGCCGCTGCTGGGCGTGCCGGCCCTGGCGAAGTTCACCGGCCAGGAGATCACCCCCGTGGCGGGCAATGCGGCGAACACGCACCTGTGCGGGCACATCGTAGACCTGAAGCAGGTGACGGGCCGCCCGGTAGACCCCGACCACCTGGGCGCCGACACCAAGAAGCGGCTGGTGGGACGCGTGAACCTGGGCGCCGGCGGCATCACGCGGGTGGCGCCGGGGGTGTGCTGGGAGTGGCGCGCCAACGAGTTCCGGGCCATCGCCCACCGCGTGGAATGGGAGATCCCCGACGTGCAGGGCGACTCGCTGACGCTGGCGGGGGAGCCCATCGGCGGCGGAGGCACGGCCCGGGCCCTGGGCACGCTGTACCCCTCCGGCGGCCTGATCAGCCTGGAGGTGCTGCACGAGCCGGTGCAGGACGTGATCGACCCGGTTCCCGAGCACCACCAGACGCCCCCCATGCGCGGCGAGACGGCCCCGCACTTTACCGCTTTCTACTCCCTGTTCGGCGGGCCGGTGCCGGTGGTGCTGCCCCGCTTCTGGGGTCCGCTGGAAGATGCGCCCCCCGTTTCCGACCCGTGCGCGGTCCTTCCGCCCGCGATGGGCTCCCTCCCGTACACCTGCCTGGTGGGCGGGGCGTAGGCCAGCGTTCCAGGACCTCACCTTCTACGGAGCACGAGCAGATGAGCCGAGGCATTTCCATCCACATCGGCGTCAACCGGCCGCGGGGGCGCCACGCCGGGAACCCGCTGCAGTTCAGCGAGGCGGCTGCCTGGCGCATGGCCGCGATCGCGGGGCAGGCGGGGTTCGGTTCGGTGCTCGTGCTCCGGGGGGAGGCCGCCACCGGCGGCGCCGTGCACGAGGCGCTGAGCGCCGCCGCCGACCGCCTTTCGGTGGGCGACATGCTGTTCGTTTCGTTTTCCGGCCACGGTACGCAGGAGCGGGACGTGGACGGCGACGAGGGCCACGGATGGGACGAGGCGTGGTGCCTGGCCGACGAGACGCTGCTCGACGACAAGCTGGCGGGCTACTGGAGGCTGTTCGATCGCGGCGTGCGCATCCTGGTGGTTGCCGAATCGTGCTACGGCGGCGGGGTGGGGCGCGACGACGAAGAATCGGGCACCCTCGTCGCGGGCCGCGCGCCCGAGCCGCCCCGCGTCATGCGGACGCCGGCGCCCGGGGTGATGCCCTACACCGCGCCGGGCATGGAGGCGTGGGGGCCGTGCATCGCCGCGCCCCCGGCCGACGCGGACGGCATCGCCGCCAGCGTGCTGCTGCTTTCCGCCTCGGGCGAGGAGCAGGCGGCGCGCGACGGGCTCTTTACCCGGCACCTGCTGAACGTGTGGGACGAGGGGTTCCGGGGAAGCTACTGCGAGCTGTACCGCGAGGTGCGGCGCCGGGTGATGGCCCAGGAGAGCACCCAGGAGCCGCAGATCCTGATGCTGGGCGCGCCGGACCTGGAGTTTCCCATGGCGCGCGCCTTCCAGCTGGGCGAGCGGGCCCCCGTCACGCGCGGCGCGCTCGTCTACCGCTGATCGCGCCGCCGGGCGGTCATCGGGCGACCTTCATCATCGACGGCTTTCATCCGGGCGGGGCAGGCTCCTTCGGGCGCCGGCCCCGCCGCACTTCGCCGCCCCGGACGGGTATCATCCCCCGTTCCCGTGGTTCCGAAGGCCCGGATCTGCTCCGCCCACATGATCGCTCGACCGATTCTCCTTCTCTCGCTGCTGCTGGCCGGCTGCGACGCCCCGCGGGAGCGCGGCGCGGAAGCCGACACCGCGCCGCCCGCCGCCACCCGCACGCTCGCCGCCACGCCGGCCGTGCAGCGTGCAGACACCGTGCTGCTGGAGCAGGCGCTGGCGCGCGCGGCGGAGCTGCCGAACCTGCGCGGCATCCTCGTTTCGCACCGCGGCGAGATCGTGCTGGAACGCTACACCGGCGGCGTGGACCGGGACCGGGTGACGAACGTGAAGTCCGCGTCCAAGAGCGTGCTTTCCGCGCTGGTGGGCATCGCCATCGCCGAGGGGCACATCCGCGGCACGGACCAGCCGATCAGCGACTTCTTTCCCGCGTACTTCGCGCGGCCGGGAGTGGACCCGCGGAAGCGCTCCATCACCGTCGGCCACCTGCTGTCGATGCAGTCGGGGCTGGAGTCCACCAGCTTCGGCGAGTACGGCGCCTGGGTCAGCAGCCGCCACTGGGTGAACGCCGCGCTGGACCAGCCGATGGTGGACGAGCCCGGCGGGCGCATGCTGTACAGCACGGGGAGCACGCACCTGCTTTCCGCCATCCTCACGCGCGCCACGGGCCGGAGCACCTGGGCGTACGCCAACGAGAAGATCGCCGAGCCGCTGGGCTTCCGCATCCGCCCGTGGCAGCGCGATCCGCAGGGCATCTTCTTCGGCGGCAACGACATGTACCTTACGCCGCGGCAGATGCTGCGCTTCGGGCAGATGTGGCTGGACGGCGGCGTGTACCAGGGGCGGCGGATCGTCCCCGAGGCGTGGGTGCGGGAAAGCGTGAAGCCGCGGACCACGTCGCCCTTCAACGGGCACGGCTACGGGCTGGGATGGTGGAGCCGCGAATCCGGCGGGCGGCGCGTGGCGTTCGCGTGGGGGTACGGCGGGCAGTACGTGTTCGTGGTGCCGGAGCTGGAGCTCGTGGCCGTCTTCATCTCGCGGTCCGACGGCCCCCGCGCGCCCGGCCATCTCCCCGCCATCCACGCCATCGTCGACGAGTTCCTGGTTCCCGGCGCCGCTGCGCGCATGCTCGCGCCCGCCGCGGGCGCGTCGTGAACGCCGGTTCACCCCAACGCGGACGAGACTTTATGCACCTGAGCCCCATCGAAAACCCCTCCAGCTCGTGGCTGAAGCTGGCGTACAAGGCTTCGGCGAAGCGGTTCGGAAAGGTGATCGGCCCGCTGAAGGTGATCTATGCCCGCAAACCGGGGCTGATGGTGCTGGCGCTGCACATCCAGCGGACGATGGAGCACGGGCTGTCGCTGGAGCCGTCGCTGCGCCGGCTGGTGCAGGTGCAGGCCGCGCGGCAGAACGGCTGCACGTTCTGCGAGGACATCACTCTGGCCGAGGCCATCCGCCAGCGGGTGGGGGCAGAAAAGTTCGCGGCCCTCGCGGACTATCGCACCAGCCCCGTGTTCACGGAGCGGGAGCGCGCCGCCTTGGCGTTCGGGGAAGAGGCGACCATGCGCCGGTCCGTGTCGGCGGATACCGTGGCGGCGCTGCGCGAGCACTTCAGCGACGTGGAGATCGTGGAGCTCACCTGGCTGAACGCGGCCGAGAACTACTTCAACCTGCAGGCGGCGGTGCTGGGCATCGAGTCCGACGGGCTGGCGGCGCTGGCGTCGGCGCCCCGGAAGGGCTGAATCGGCCGCACGGACGCGCCACCCGTCACGGCCCGCACTTGGGGCAGCGGGCGACGAGCTTGCCGTCCCCCGGCAGCTCGCGGGCGAGCCACGCGCGCAGGGCAGACTTGGTGTCGGCGCAGACCTGGCGCGCGCCCTTGGCACGCAGCCGGCCGGGGTGCACGTCGCGATCGACTTCCGGGCACGTGGCGCGGTGCAGCAGCGGCGCCGAGCGCGTGCGCACCGCCAGCACGAAGCCGTCGGGGTGCGTGTTGAGCCACCAGCCGTACTCCGCATCGTCCGCGAACTCTTCCGTCGCGGTCATGGGATCGGGTGAATCGGTCATTCGTATCCAGGCAGGGTGAGGAAGAGACGTCGTCAGGCCGGCGTCGCCGCGCCCGCCGGGTCCTGGCCGTAGTAGCCCGCAAGCTCGTCGTACAGCTCGGGGTGCCGCGTGCGAAGCTGCACCGGGCGCTCGAAGAAGCACTCGCTGGCGACGGCGAAGAACTCGGCTTCGTTGGTGGCGCCGTACTGGTCGAGCAGCGTCTTGCGCCCCGTGCTCGCCGCCTTGCGCAACGCCAGGTAGTGCTCGCTCAGCACCCGTGCCCACGGCGCGTAGAACGCCAGGCGGTCCAGCTCCGGCGTGCCGTCTGCCTCGCCGTCTTCCTGGTCCAGCTGGTGCGCGAACTCGTGCAGGATCACGTTCTTGCCGTCGCGCGGATCGGCGGCGCCGTGGCGGGCGCTGTTCCACGAAAGCACCACCGCCCCGTGGCCCCACGACTCGCCCAGGTGCACTGCATCGTGTTCCCGCACGACTTCTCCCGACCGCTCCTCGCGCGGCACCTTGTACGCCGAGGGATACACGACGATTGACTTGAGCCGGGGATAGTAGTCGTCATCGTCCAGGCGCAGCAGGAGCATGCAGGCCTGCGCGGCGATGGTGACGCGCACCTCGTCCGTCATCGTCAGCCCGCCCGCGCCCTCGAAGTTCTTTTCGGCGACGAACACCAGCACCCGGCGCAGCAGCTCGTTCCGGTCCGCCTCCGAAAGGCGGGCGAACATGGGCACGTTGCGCTGGATGATCGCCAGCCACTCCGGCGGAAAAGGCTCCGCGCGGATGCGATCGCGGCGGCGCTTCTTCAGAAATCCGAACACGATGAACCCTGGGGTGCGGGGCGGATGAAAGCCTTTTCAGCGCGGTGATCAGCGCCGGCGCGCATCCGCTCCACGCGCATGGACGCGACCACGTCTCCCTCCAGGATCCCGTCCACCACGTCGATTCCCTCGGTCACCTCGCCGAAGACCGTGTAGCCGCGAACCAGGCGGGGATTGTCCTTGAGGTTGATGAACCACTGCGCGTCGCCCGTGTCGTGCCCGCGGGTGCTCATCGCCACGGTGCCGCGGGGGTGCGCGATGGTTCCAAGCTCGTCGCGCAGGTAGTGGTGATGGCCCACGTACTCGTTGGTGCCCGGAGCGCCGCCCTGGATCACGAAGTCCGGCTCCACGCGGTGCCAGTTGCCGCCATCGTAGTAGCCGTCGCGCACGAGCGAGAGCACGCGAGCCGCCATCATCGGTGCCACGTCCCCGCGCAGCCGCACCACGAACGAGCCGCCGCCGGCACCGGGCGACATCGTCACGCGGATGCGCACGTCCTGGCCCAGGGCGAGCGCCACCGCGTCCGGCGGGAGATGGAAGCGCGGCGCGGGCGGCCGGTCGTCGCTGCCCGGACGCCCGGCGGCCTCGAGCAGGGCCACGCGCACGTCGCGCTCCGATTCGTTCGCGCGGCGCACCCATAGATCGAAGGCGTCGTTGGCAGCCTCGCGTACGCCGGGCACGGAGGACCCGTTCAGCGCGATGGCGGCGGCGCGGACGGCCTGCGCCTGATCGCCAGCCAGTGCGGCCAGGTACACGTCGTCCGCCGCATGGCCCACGAGCTTCGACAACGCATCGATCGCCGCCTCCTGCACGTTGCCGTCCGGGTCGCGCGCCAGGGTGCGCAGGCGGGCGGTGTCGGCCAGGATGCCTGCGGCGCGCGCGGCGTAGAGGCGCACGTGCCAGTCGGAGTGCGTGGCGAGCGCGCCGAGCCGTGCCCGCGCCTGCTCCGGCGCAATCCGCGCGAGCGCCACCATCGCGTGCGCCCCCGCGTGCCACGACACCCCACCCGCGGGTCGACGGCGTGCGTCGCGCGGCAGCGAGTCCACCCATCCAGCCAGCACGCGCACGAATGCCGGAGCGGCGCCGCACGTGGTATCCGCCACGGCGGCGGCGCGGAGGCGCACGTGCCACACGCTGTCGTTCAGCGCAGTCTGCAGCGCGCCGCAATCCGCACGTTGCGCGGCGAGCGCACGGTAGCGGAGGCGCCACGCGGGCTCGGGCCACGCGGAGGGTGCGGCGACCGGCGGCAGCGAATCGCGCGCGGCGAAGAGCGGATCACGGATGCGCCCCAGCGCGCGGCGGGCGATCAGCCGAATGCGCGGATCGGCGTGCCGCAGACCCGCGGGGATCGCCATGGTGGAGTCACGCCGGTCCTCGGCCGCCAGGATGCGGCCGATCAGGGCCGAGTCGGCGCGTGTTTGCGCCAAGCCCGGCGCCGGCGCGAGCAGCAGGAGCAGGATCCAGAGCTTTTTCATCGATCGAGAACCCGATTCCGGGAGCGCTGGCGGGGAGAAAGGAGTGGCTCGCCGGGACTCACTACTCCGGCTGCCACAGCTCGATCGCGTTGCCCTCCGGATCGTGGATGCGCGCGAAGCGGCCGACGCCCGGCATGTTCCACTCGGGCTTGGTGATTACCTCGATCCCGGCAGCGCCGAGCGCCGCACATAGGCCGTCGAGATCGTCCACACGCAGGTTGAGCATCCACTGCCGGTCCGCGGCAAAGTAATCGGTGTCGGCCTTGAACGGCGCAAAGACGCTGGGCCCCGCCTCCGTGTCCCACGACCCGTACGGCGCCGAGCCCACGCCCAGATGCTCGGCATACCAGGCCTGCAATGCCTTGGGATCCTTCGCGCGGAAGAAGAATCCGCCAATCCCCGTTACGCCCATTCTCGCCTCACCGTCGAAAGGTGTCGAAGATCCCGCGGCCCGATCCAGCCTCGTGCAGCTCGTGGCGCTGCCGGTCATCCCATTTCCCGTGCTGGGCCTCAGTGTACCGCCGCGGATGGTGCCGTGGCGAGGTCCACGCCGGAATCCGCGGTCGCCAGGGCGTCGTGGCGCCCGGCCGGCTCGCGCAGCAGCTGGTAGATGATGATGGCGCCGAACGTCGCGGTGCCGATGCCGCCGATGGAGAAGCCGCCCAGCTTCAGCACCAGGTCGCCCGTGCCGATGATCAGGGTGACCGAGGCCGTCACCAGGTTGCGGTTATTGGAGAAATCCACCCGGCTCTGCACCCAGATGCGCGCTCCCGTAACCGCGATCAGCCCGAAGAGCACCAGCGACAGCCCGCCGAGCACCGGGCCCGGGATGGTCCCCACGAGCGCGCCGAACTTGGGTGACAATCCCATTACGATCGCGGCCACCGCCGCCACCACGAAGATG
>NZ_DATBNB010000881.1 GCF_036554565.1 Longimicrobium sp.
CGGAACATCTCGTCCATCCAGCCGCAGGGCACGATGTACGAGCGGAACCGCGGGTCGTCCATCAGCCGCGGCGCCAGGCTGGGGTGGTCCAGCAGCCCCGGGCCCAGCACCGCCGGGTTGGGCAGCCTCCAACGATCCAGGATCTGCGGATACCCGGCCACGCCCACCGGGTGCTCGGGGTGGCGCAGCGCCAGGGCGCGGTCGTTGACGCGCACATCCAGCCCCCGCCGCCGCAGCGCCCGCACCAGCCCCTCGAACGCCACCTGGAACCCCGACACCTTCTGGCGGCCGGTGAGCGCGCGGTACAGCGGCCTCACCATGGGCTTCAGGTAGCGGTCGCCCTTGACCCAGCGGTCGGTTTCCGGCGGTCCCGCGTAGAACAGCAGGACGGTGTCGTCGCTCAGCGGCGGCATGCTCAGTAGCTGGCCAGCCGCTGCTTGATCAGCGCGCCCACCTTGGTGGGGGTGCCCTTCCAGTCCAGCACCAGGAGCGACCGCGAGCAGATCGGGTCCTCGACCGTCTCCTGCCGCAGGGAGTCACCCGTCGAGGGCGTGCTCCACGACCAGGCGATCCACCCCATCTGCAGCTCGTCGGCCTTGTCCAGCATGGCGCGAACGTACGGCTCCTTGCAGTCCAGCGTGCCGAACTCGGTGGCGATCAGCGGGTCCGTCCTGGCCAGGAACGCCCAGTCGCTCTCCCACGCCGACGGCTGGTTCGCGGTCGGGTACTCGGGATGGTTCCAGGGATGCGCCGAGTACGCGATGTTGTGCCCCTTGATGCGGTGGCTGGGAACCCCGGACAGGTTGTATCCCCAGTTGGTCCCGGCGATGATCACCACGTTCTGGGCGCCCGTGGCCCGCACCACGTCGTACATCTCCTGCATTCCCACCGCCTGGAACGCCGGCCGCGGGTCGTAGGTGTTGTCCGCCGCGTGCAGCCCGCCCTTCTGCCACATCTCCCAGTTGTCGAACCCGTTGGACCCGCCCCGCGGATACGGCTCGCTGAACAGGTCGAACAGCACGCCGCCGTCGTTCTTGAACCGGTTGGCCACGTCCGTCCAGAACGGGATGGAGTGGTTGCGGTCGGGCATGGGCTGGTGCGTGTTGCCCACCGGCTCGTAGTTGGCGATGCCGCGGTCGCTGGCCTGCAGGGTGATGATCACGTACAGCCCCGCGGCGCGCGCCTGCTTGACGACCCGCTCCACCCGCGCCGGGTAGGCGGCGTCGTAGCTGCGGGCCGTGGGCACGTAGTAGTACTGGGCCACCTCGATGCGCACCGTGTTGGCGCCCCACGCGCGAATGGCGGCGAAGTCGTTGGCCGCCATGGAGTCCACGCCCAGCCGCCCGCCGCCGGTGCTGAACGAAAGCGACGGCCGCGACACGCCCACGAAGCGGGTGGGGCGGCAGTCCGTTACGCTCAGCAGCTTGTTGCCCACGCCGACGAAGCCGTTGGGCGCCGCGGGCAGCGGATCGCCGTTCAGCGTCACCTTGCCCGTCCCGTCGCACTCGGCCTGCGCTGTGCGCGGCTTGGCGCCGGTGGAGTCGCCCAGCAGCTCGCACCCGGAAAGGGCGGCCATGGCCAGCAGGGCCGCCAGGGCGGGCCTGGCGCCAGGAGTGAATGAATGCAACATTGGGATCACCTGCGGCATTACGGCGGGCATCCCGCAACCGGCTGGGAACACAGGCGTTGTGCTCCGCGCCGGCAAACGGCTGCGCCCACGGGTCCGGGCGGCATGATGGCAAGGTTCAGGCCATCTGTTCCCCTGTGCTACGGCGTACGGAAGCACGGAATTTGCCCCTTCGCGTGGGCCAGAGGCCGGGCGGCGGGCGCCGCGCGGCAGACACGCCCCTCATCGCACGCGCGACCTTCCGATGCATCCTGGTGGTACCCCGCCGACGCAGCCGCTTCAGCCGCAGAGCTACGAGATGCTGGGCGTGCGCTTCAACCTGGTCGACCGCCCCGAGCTCCTCGACGAAATCGAGCGCGCCGTGAACGCGCGCGAGCGGCGGGTGGTCGGCGGCCACAACCTGCACAGCGTCTACCTGTACCACCGCGACGCGCGCATGCGGCGCTTCTTCGCCGAGTCGCGGGTGACGTTCGTAGACGGGATGCCGCTCGTGTGGGTGGCGCGGATGCTGGGCTACCCCGCCCGCCGCAAGCACCGGAACTCGCCGCTGGACTGGATGCCGTCGCTGCTGGAGCGGGCCAGCCAGCGCGGGTGGCGGGTCTTTTTCCTGGGGAGCAGCCCCGAGATCGAGCCCAAGGCCGCGCAGACGTTCCGCGCGCAGTATCCCGACCTGAAGCTCCAGACGCACCACGGCTACTTCGACACGCGCCCCGGCAGCCCCGAGAACGAGGCGGTGCTCGCGCGCATCCGCGCCTTCCGCCCGCACGTGCTGGGGGTGTGCATGGGCATGCCCCTGCAGGAGCAGTGGATCGTCGACAACCTCGACGCGCTCCCCCCGGCCGCCATCTTCGACCTGGGCGCGCTGATGGACCAGCTTTCCGGCGAGCTTCCCTACGCGCCGCGGTGGGTGGGGCAACTGGGGCTGGAGTGGTTCTACCGACTCTGCACGCAGCCGGGCCGCGTCTGGCGGCGGTACCTGGTGGAGCCCTGGTTCCTGCTGCCGCACCTGGCGCGCGACCTGGTCCGGAGCCGCCGCGCCCCGGCCATCCGCGGCGAGTAGCGTTCCGGCCGCGATGCTCCTTGCGGCCAGGCGGTTCCGGGAGTAGACTCGGCACCCTTTCTGCGGTGCTTTCCATCGGCGGATCGCCACCATCCGTTTGCGTCGCGGAGGCCCTCACCGGGGCGCCCGCCGACGCTCATCCTGGTCCTGGTTTTCGCCACCGTACGTCCCTGAGCGGGGCTCCCCCGGCCCCGCCGCACGTTCGCGCTTCTGCTTCGTGGTATCGACAATGTGGTCCGTGGGTCGCCGTACCGTCGCGCCGTTCCTCGTCCTTTCCGCGCTCGCTTCCGCGAGCTGCGACGCCCTCGAACAGAACGCCATCCGCGAGATGGGGGTCGCCAGCCGGCTGGCCGCCGGAACGCCGCCGTCGCGGCAGCCCGCGCCCGCGCCGCCCGCCCCGCGCGAAACGATGCCGCCCATCATCCGCGGCATCTACGTGAGCTCGTACGCCATGGGCAACCCGGTGCGCCGCGCCGAGCTCCTTGCCCTGGCCGACACCACCGAGATCAACACCTTCGTCATCGACGTCAAGGACGAGGACGGGGTGCGGTACCACAGCGGCATCCCGCTGGCCATGGAGGCCACGCACCCGGGGAGCATCCCCGTCCGCGACCTGAAGTCGGTGGTCGACACGCTGCGGGCGCACGGCATCCATCCCATCGCCCGCGTGGTGGTGTTCAAGGACCGGCGCCTGTCCCGCGTTCGCCCCCAGTGGTCCATCCGCACGCCCGCGGGCGAGGCGTGGCGCGACCACCAGAACCTCACGTGGGTCAGCCCGTGGGAGCGCGGCGTCTGGGAGATGAACATCGCCATCGCCGAAGAGGCGGTGCGCGCCGGCTTCCGCGAGGTGCAGTTCGACTACGTGCGCTTTCCCGAGCAGTACCGCAGCCTTCCGCTGCAGGTGCATCCCTCCGCCGACACCGCGGGCGACCGGACGGACGCCATCGCGGGCTTCCTGGCCGCCGCGCGGGCGCGCATCCATCCGCTGGGGGCCACGATCACGGCGGACGTCTTCGGCCTGTCGATGAACGAGTCGCGCGACGTGGGGATCGGGCAGCAGTGGGAGCGCATCTCCGCCACCGTGGACGGCGTGCTGCCGATGGTCTACCCGTCGCACTATTTTCCCACGCACCTGGCCGGCATCGCCCGTCCCAACCGCATGCCGTACCAGACGGTGCTGCACTCGGTGGGAATGGGCGTCATCCGCAACCAGCGGCTGAAGGACGCCGGGATCCAGCCGGCCCGCATCGTTCCCTGGCTGCAGGCGTTCACCGCCACGTGGAACGACCGCGGCTTCCGCTACGGCCCGCAGCAGGCGCGCGACCAGATGCGCGCCGTCTACGACCTGGGGCTGGAAGACTGGATTCTCTGGCACCCAAACTCCAACTACGCGCAGATCGCCGGGGCCTTCGCCCGCGAGACGGCGCCCGAGTCCAGGGCCCCGACACCGCCGGGCTCGCTGGCGGTGACGGTGGACCGGTTCGACCGCGAGGGCGCCGCTGCCGAACGCCAGCGCCTGGCCGCCGCCGCTGACTAGCGGAGGTGGGACGCGGGACGAAGAACGCCTCCGGGACCCAAGTCCCGGAGGCGTTCTTCTTTGGCCCGAACCCTCACGGCTGACGCCACCTGACGCACGTTTCCGCTCCCTCGGCGCCAGAGGTGGTACCAAGACCATTGCGCCCACCTCCTGCCCCTTGCAGATTTTCTGATCTTCATACATTCTGCAGGAGCAACACCGTGGCACAGTCGGAATCCATCAAGGTAGGCAAGCGAGGCGCGATCGTGCTTCCGGCCGCGCTTCGCCGCCAGTACGGCCTCGAAGAAGGCGCCACCCTCATTGCCGAGCCCACAGAGGAGGGCATCATGCTCAAGCCAGCCGTGGTTCTCCCGTTCGAGCGGTACACGCTCCAGCGCAAGGCCGAGTTCCTGCTCAACAACGCCATCGGGGCCGACGAGTACCGTTGGGCCGCCGCCGAGGTGCGCCGCATGGGGCTGGACCCCGACGGCATTCCGCACGAGCAGCCGCTTTCCTGAGGCGTGGACGTCCTGTTCCTGGATGCCAACGTGCTGTTTTCGGCCGCGTACCGGCCCGAGTCACGGCTGGCGCGGTTCTGGTCCCTGCCGGGCGTGGAGCTGGTCACCTCGGCGTACGCCATCGAGGAGGCGCGCCGAAACCTCATGCGGGCCGAGCAGGTGGAGTGGCTGGACGTGCTCACGGGCGGGCTGCGCATCGTGCACGAGCGGGGTACGTGGGCGCTGCCGCGCGACGTGATCTTGCCCGACAAGGACCGCCCCATCCTGGCGGCGGCGGTCATCAGCGGGGCCACGCACCTGATTACGGGCGACCAGGCGCACTTCGGCGTGTGGTTCGGCCAGCAGCTCTGCGGCATCCTGGTGCTGCGCCCCGCCGCCTACCTGGACTCGCGCCCCTGACGCTCGGTCCGTACGATGAACAAAACGCCTCCGGGACGTCGGGTCCCGGAGGCGTTTTCGTCTGTCACCGAGCAGAACCTACGGACTGCACTCCCTCGTGACCTTTGCTTCGTGGAACCGCACCGGCTGCGAGCTGGCAGGGATCGCGACCGCGTCGGCGGGATAGACGAACGCCTGCGTGGTGCCGCACGACCGTCCGGGCGATTGCTCCGTCACGAAGACGTCCACCGCGGCCGAGCTCACCACCGCGCTGTCCACCTGGATCCAGAAGCCGCCGGTGGGACGCCCGCCCATCGTGGCGGCCACCACCATCTCGCGGTCGAAGTCCACCGCGGGGCGCGGGCGGCGGTCACCGCCCCACAGCCGCGTCCAGAAGGCTGGCCACTCCGTTTCGGAGCGGATCACCACCCGCTCCACCGTCCCGATTCCGCTGAAGCTGACGGGCAGGAATTCCAGGCGGCGCACCTCCACCCGCTGCGCGTCGGGCGCCCGGTCCAGGAGCGGATCCGCGGACGTCGTTTCGGCGCAGCCCGCGAGCAGAACGAAGCCCGCGATCATCGAACACAGCTTTCCCTTCATCTTCATCCTCCCGCGTATGCTGTTGGTCGGTCGCGGAGAGAACGTGCATTCCGCCGCCGCCGTGACAGCGATCAGAGGTCCATCTCGGCCGCGACCAGGTCGTCTACCGTTTCGCGGCGCCGGACGAGCGTGGCGTCGGCCCCGTCCACCATGACCTCGGCGGGGCGCGGGCGCTGGTTGTACTGGCTGGACATGGAGAATCCGTACGCGCCCACGGTCATGATCGCGAGCAGCTCGCCGGGCTTTGGCACCTCCATCTCGCGGTCCAGCGCCAGGAAGTCGCCGGTTTCGCAGATGGGGCCCACCACGTCCACGTGGCCCCGGGCGCGGCCGTGCGGCTCCACCGGCTCCACGGCGTGCCATCCCGAGTAGTGGCTGGGGCGCAGCAGGTCGTTCATCCCGGCGTCGGTGATCACGAAGCGCTTGCCGCCCCCTTCCTTGACGTACAGTACCCGCGTCAGCAGCGCGCCCGATTCGCCCACGAGGAACCGCCCGGGCTCCACCACCAGCTTCAGCCCGGTCGCGGCGACGGCGGGAACGATCTCGTCGGCCCACTCCGCGGCGGAGATGCGCGGCCCGCCCTCGTAGCTGATCCCCAGTCCGCCGCCCAGGTCCAGAAACTCCAGCTCAACCTCTTCGCGCTTCAGCTCGTGCGCCAGGTCCAGCACGTAGTCCAGCGCCTGGCGGAAGGGGCCCACCTCCAGGATCTGCGAGCCGATGTGCACGTCGATTCCGCGCACCCGCACGCCGGGCATCTTGGCGGCGATGCTGTACAGCGTGCGCGCCCGCGCCGCGGCGATGCCGAACTTGGTCGCCGCGTGGCCGGTGCGGGTGTACGCGTGCGGCGTGGGGGTGTCGATGTCGGGGTTTACGCGCAGCGCCACGGGCGCACGGGTGCCCATGGCACACGCCAGGTCCGAAAGGGCGCAGAGCTCGCCCTCGCTCTCCACGTTGAAGGCGTAGATGCCGGCGGAGAGCGCGGCCGCCAGTTCGATCACCGTCTTCCCCACCCCGCTGAAGACGATGCGCTCCGGGGGAATGCCCGCCAGCAGCGCCCGGTGAAGCTCGCCGCCGGAAACGATGTCGGCGCCGGCGCCCATGGCGGCGAGGGTGCGGAGCACGCCGAGGTTGCCGTTGGCCTTCACCGAGTAGGCGATCAGGTGGGGCACCGGCGACAGCGCATCGTTCAGCTCGCGAAAGCGTTCGCGGATGGCGTTCTGGCTGTACACGTACAGCGGCGTCCCCCAGCGGGCCACCAGCTCCTGCATGGGAACGTTCTCGCAGTGCAGCACCCCGTCCACGCGAGGGAATGCTTCGGCCACCATCGGCTCAGCGATGTTCTCCAACCGGATTCCTCCATGTTGATGCTGGTCCGTCCACTGCCGCGACTCGAACTCGAAGGCGCGCAGAATGCGGTCCACGCAGAAAGTGGGATTGACGGCAGACTGCTACGCACCCACTCTTCTTCTCCCCGGCCGGCCGGCTCGGGCCTTCGCTTCCTCTCCCACGGAGGGACCCCATGATCCACCCGCTCCGTACCCCGCTCCTTCTGCTGGCTACCGCCCTCACGACTGCCCCGTCGCTCGCGCAGAGCGGTCCCATGTCGGTGGATGCCTCGCACCTTCACGCGCTGCAGCTTCGGCTGGAGGGCTTCGCCGCGGGCCTTCCCGCCGCGGAGCGCCCGCTGTGGCAGGACCTGTTGCTCCGCGCCGCCACCGCGGGCCCCCCGGCCGTCGGCGACGTGCGAGTGAACCCAGTCCTGCAGATCGGGCCGGGCGGCGGATGCGAGGGCCAGGACCAGGCCGCGGGCCGCGCGGCCATCATCATCCAGGGCGGCCGGACGGGCGTGCCGGGAACCGGCATCGTCGTACAGGGCGGACGCACGCCCGCCGCCGGCATCGTCGTACAGGGCGGACGGTCCCCCGCCACAGGCCCCGTGCGGGCCGGTCGAGCGGGTGGCCGGCCCGGCACCCCGGCCGGGGATGCGCCGCGCCCGACCGGTACCGCCGCCGTCGCCATCGGACCCAAGCAGGACGACCCCTCGCGCCCCGGCCGCACGGGAGCGGTGTGCATCGGCCCCAAGCAGGACGACCCGGCACCTCCGCCCCAGGCGCTTGGCAGCCGGCTGGCGGCGCTGGCCACCACCCTGCCGCCGGAGGAGCGCGGCGCGATGGACTGGCTGCTGACCCGTGCCGCCCACGCCGCTGAAGCCGGCCGGCCCGGCACGCCGGGCGGGCTGCCCCCCGGCACGACCGTGTCGCT
>NZ_DATBNB010000882.1 GCF_036554565.1 Longimicrobium sp.
GGTGCCCTGCCCCCCGCTTCTTTTTCCTATCAGGTCTACGCGAGCGCGCGGTCTCCCGCGGCCTCCGCGTGGATGCGCGTCGTGTCGCTCGGCTGGGCCGACCAGGAGCGGGATCTCGGTGCAGCCGAGGATGACCGCTTCACGAAACCCGGATTGTCATCCTGAAGGAGCGGCCCCAAGGCACTCGCCGCTGCACCATTCTCCGCAGCGACTGAAGGATCCGCCACACACTCGCTGAAAGGCGCCGATCCATCCCGCAGCACCAACTCAGGACGGCGGCGGGACGGATGCGGTCAGGACGCCGCTCGTGAGATCCCGCTGGAGATCCAGTAGATGTTCTTCGAGATCGTCCAGCGTCTCGCCCTGCGTGAGATACTCGGGATACTCCCGCAGATAACCCAGCCACGCGCCGTCATCTTCCCAGCAGACGAAGCGGATCGTGCTCATTCGTGCCTCCCTCAACGTGCTCACGGCTTCCGTCCAGCCGCGGAAACTGTGCGTCCAGCGCAGTGTGTGGCGGATCCTTCAGTCGCTGCCGAATTCGGCGTGCGAGCCGGTTCCGCGTGGCCGCTCCTTCAGGATGACAGAGGCCCTCGCGATCCGTCGGCCGGTTCGCCACGCCCGGCCTTCAGGCGCCGCGATCCGTTACAGGCGCAGGCCGATGATCAGGCGGTTCAGGTCGAACAGGTCCACCCCCTGGTGCTCAATGAACAGGCGCGGACTCGGTCCGCGGTTGGGCACCGGCACCACGATGCCGTACCCGAAGTTCAGCACGGCCTCCGTCTTCGCGCGGCCGCGCGGCGGATCGCCCAGGAACAGGAAGCCAGGGCCAGCGTAGCCGTACGGGATGATGGACGTGCCGCTCAGACGGATCGTGGCCAGGTCATACTGGAAGTGCCCTGCGATCATCACCGAGTTGGTGGCCTCGCCGAAGCCGATGGCAGCCTCGGGCACCAGGCGCAGCGCGGGGCGCGAGGCGCTCAGCGGGCCCAGGTCCGTACGGATGCCCATTACGAACTGGCGCGGCCGATCCAGGTTGCCGCCCACGTATGGCCACCACGCCCGGGGACGCGGATCGAAGCCCTTCCCGCCTGGCTCGGCGGCGGGTGCCACGCCCGGCTGCACCCCGGCGCGCGCCAGCTCATCCCGCAGGCGCAGCGCCAGCCGGGCCTCCACCAGTTCCAGCATCCGCGCCTCCTCCGCCGGGGACAAACCGGCGGCGCCCACGCGCGCCACCTCGTCGCGGATCAGGTCGCGCATCTGCTCGCGCTGCTCGGCCATGAGCCCGCGCAGCACGGGCTCCAGATCCGCCAGCACCTGGCGGCGGACGTCGTTCACCTGCGCATCGGTCATCGGCGGGCCGTTCACCGCCGGCCGCCGGTTCATCCCGGACGAATCCGCCGGGCCGTAACGCAGGTAGATCTCGCCTTCCTTGGGGATGGGGATGGTGATGAAGCGCTCCGACTCGTCACGCGCTTCCTCTGCACGGACGCCGTCCCGAGACACGTACACGGTGTCGGGCGTCTGCCGAATGACGGTGGGCGCGGCGACCACGGCGGCGCGGCGGCCGGACGAGCCCAGACGGAACGACAGCCCTGCGCTCCACAGCAGGTTGCTGCGCAGGTCCTCGGAATCTTCGTCGCGCGATTCGAAGAGGTAGCTGCGGACCGCGCCCACCAGGCCCACGCGGCCCAGGTCCAGCCGCGCGCCGCCGCCCGCGATCAGTGCGTTCTGGTCTTCGGGCATGGCCGCCGCGGAATCGGCGTAGCCCTCCAGGAAGTCGATGCGGCCGACGCCGCCCACCAGGAAGGGCGTCAGGCCGCGGCCGGAGTTCAGGTTCAGCTGCGCCTCGGCGCCGAACGCCTGCACGGGCGCGGCCTTGCTGTTCTCGCGGTCCACGCCCCGCCAGTAGAAGCCGGTGATCCCGGCGTAGTCGCGAAGGTCCAGCCCCAGCCGCACGCCGGCCAGGTCCTGGTCGCCAAGCCCCGTGCGCGAGCCGAAGTCCATCCGCCCGGCGAACACCTCCACCGGAAGCGTCGGCTGCGCGGCGGCGGGAAGTGCGACGCACAGCGCCAGCGCCGCACACGTGAGAGCGCGGATGAGCGTGGGATGGACGGACATGTGAGGAGCCGCGGCGGGTGGGACGGATCGGCGAGGCGTATGGACGCCCGGGAACTCTGCCGCGAAACATGAGAGCCGGGGCGTGAACCGGCAATGGTGACAGGCGGTTCACCCGGCAGGAGTCGCGAGCGGATCAGACGGGCGATGCCTTCCGGCGGCGGACCTCGTCGAGCAGGGTGGGGAGCACCTGGCCTGCGGGGCCCTGCAGGAACACGTCGGCGGCGTGGGTGAGTTCGGAAGGCGTGGGATTCACCTCGATGATGCGTGCTCCCGCCCGGCGCGCCCCCAGCGGCAGCTCGGCCGCGGGCCACACCGTGCCGCTGGTGCCGATCAGCAGCATGGCATCGCAGCGGCTGGCGAGGGACCACGCGCGTTCGACGGCGGCGACGGGCAGCATCTCGCCGAACCACACCACATCAGGCCGGAGCGGCGATCCGCAGACGGAGCACTCGGGCGGGTCCTGCTCCTCGCCATCCTCGTACGGAGGCAGCTCGCCGGAAAAGAGGTGCCTGCGGTCCAGGCACTTCAGGCGGCGGATGCTCCCGTGCACCTCGATGACGTCCTCCGATCCCGCGTCCGTGTGCAGCCCGTCGACGTTTTGAGTCACGACGGCCAGCGAGGGGATCACCTTCGCCATCTCCGCGACCGCGAAGTGGCCGGCGTTGGGCCGCGCCTCCGCGATCCGCTGGCGCCGCCACGCGTACCAGCTCCACACGCGCCGTGGGTCGCGGCGAAATCCCTGCTCCGTCGCCAGCTCCTGCGGGTCGAAGTTGGCCCACAGCCCCTCCATGGCGTCGCGGAAGGTGGGGATGCCGCTCTCCTTGGACATCCCCGCCCCGCTGCTCACCACCACGCGCTCCGCCCGCGCCAGGATCTCCGCCGCGCGCGTCAGCCCTTCCGGCGTCACGCGGACGCCTCGCCTGCGCGGTGTACGGTTTCGCCCGCCACCATCGTCAGCAGGCAGGTCATTCCGCGCACCTCGTCGGGCGTGCACGCCAGCGGATCGACGTCCCACGCCACCAGGTCGGCGTCGTAGCCGGGAAGCAGGCGGCCAGTGCGGTGCGCGAGCCCCGCAGCGGCGGCGGGACCCTCGGTGTATGCGCGCAGCGCCTGCTCCGCCAAAATCGCGTTCTCCTGCCACCATCCGTCCGCCGGCTCGCCATCCCACCCCACGCGACGGACGGCGGAGAACAGCCCGAGCCGCGGATCGCACGTTTCCACCGGCACGTCCGAGCCGAACGCCAGCGTCATCCCCGCCCGCAGCAGGTGCGAGAACGGGTAGGCGCCGCGCGACCGCTCGTGTCCCCAGTTGCGCTCGGCGGTGGGGATGTCGGTCATCAGGTGGATGGGCTGCATCGACCCGATCAGCCCCGAGCGCCCGGCCCGCTCCCACAGGTCGGGCGGGCACAGCTGCACGTGCTCGATGCGGTGCGGCATCGCGCCCACGCGCGGCGCCGATCCCAGCACGTCGATCGCCAACTCCACCGCCGCGTCGCCGATGGCGTGAACCGTGGACGAGATCCCCGCCTCGGCCGCCCGGCGGACGTGCGCGCGGAACTCGTCGGGCGGGAGCGTGCTGATGCCGAGGTTGCCGGGCGTGCCCTCGTACGCCTCGCGCATCCAGGCGGTGC
>NZ_DATBNB010000883.1 GCF_036554565.1 Longimicrobium sp.
CCTCGTCGATCAGGCAGTAGTCCGCCAGCTCCGCCACGGCCAGCCGCGCCAGTTCCTGGTACCCGGCCTGGCGCACGAAGGCCGCGCTCAGCAGCGTGCCTACGTCGGCCAGGAACGCGGCCCGGCGCGTCGCCATCTCGGCCGCGGCGCGCGCCTCGCGCTCGCGCTCCAGCAGTGCCGCGCGGGCCCGCTCCTGCGCCTTGCGCTCGCTGATGTCGTGGTAGATGCCCCAGGTGCCCACGCGCTGCCCGCGCGCGAACACCGGCGCGCCCGTGATGTGCACGTCGGTGACGCTTCCGTCCTTGCGCCGACGGACGGTTTCCGCCTGGGTGCGGGCGCCCGAGGCAACCTGCGCCGTGATCTGGGCACCCTCGCCGCGCAGGTGGTCCGGGACGATCAGGTCGTTGATCTGCCGGCCCCGCGCCTCGTCCGCCGGGTAGCCGAAGAGGCGGCTCCACTCGGGGTTCACGTCCAGCACCTGCTCCGACTCGTCCAGCAGCGCAAGCCCCTCGGGCGCGGCATCGAACAGCTGCTCCAGGAACGCGCGCTGCAGCGCTAGCGCGCCCTCCCGCCGCTCCGTTTCGCCCACGTCGCGGAGGACGAGGAGCCGCCCGTTCACCCGCCCGCGCGCATCGTGAAGCGTCGTCACGCTCACGTCCACGAGGTGCGCGCCCTCGCCCGTCCCCACCTCCACCCGGACCGGCGCGGCACCCACCTCGGGGTCCATCGCCCCGCCCAGCGCCGCCAGGACCTCCGCCGCGGGCCGCCCCACGAGGTCCGCCTCGCCTAAGGATAGAATGCGCCGCGCCGCGGGGTTCACGTCCAGCAGGCGGCCGGACTCGTCCAGCACCACCACGCCGTCGGGCATCTCTTCGACCAGCGCCGCGCGGGCCACGGGCACCAGGTCCAGCAGGCGCAGGCGGAAGATGGCCCAGAAGAAGACGGCGCCGCTCAGGGTGAAGAGCACGGGCATGGGGTTGGCCGGGAACCGTACCCATCCCGCCACGTGAAGCACGTTGCCGATCCACGGCACGGCCGCCGCCACCACGATGGCCCACGCCTGCCGGCGGTACAGGTGCGCCGACCGCAGCGCGCGCAGGCTCACGACGCCCACGGCCAGCCACATCAGCCCCCACGAATACAGCACGTGCAGCCAGAAGCCCCAGGCAGGCACGCTGTCGATGGCCGCCCGCCCGCCGCGCTCCACCAGCGCGAAGCGCGTCCAGAAGGCGTGGTGCACGGGGTTGGTGGCCACCATCACCAGCGTCAGGGCAGGAATGGCGGAAAGCGCCATCCACCAGCGGCGCAGCCACGCGTCGCGCCCGGTGAACTGCAGCGCGAACACCGCCCACGCCACCGCGACCACGATTGCGCCAGCCTGGGTGAGCACGGCCAGCAGCGCCTTGCCCTGGAAGCTGGCGTTGGCCCGGTAGAAGGCGTACGCCAGCGACCACCACGCCGAAGACGCCATCAGCAAAACGAAGCCGCCGGCCGCGGGAACGCGCCGATGGCGCCAGGCGAACGCGCCCAGGGCGGCGCACACCATCGCCGAAACGAGGAGCGGGATGAACTCGGGCGTGGACTGCCAGGCCATCGTCACGCGCGGGGCGGGGACAGCGGGGCGAGGCGGATGGCTTCGCGCCGATGCTGGCGGAAAGGGCGCCGGCCAGCGGGTGGATCTCGCCTGCAAACTACATCGTCGGTGTTGGCGGGCAACCACTTACAATCCATCCGCCATTCCTTGCACAAACCTCG
>NZ_DATBNB010000884.1 GCF_036554565.1 Longimicrobium sp.
CACCGTCGCGCGGGCGTCACCCGCCACGGCTTGGACGGACTGCGGCGCGCTCGGAAGCGCGGACTTCCGCGCCTCCAGTGCCTGGCCGTCCGGCTGAGTGCTTTCCGTGGGGCTGGCGGCGGTGCACGCGGCGGCGAGGAAGAGCGCGAGGGCTGTCACTGGGCGGAGAAGTCCGGACGCGATCGTGATTCGTGGATGTGCCATGAGGGTCCTGCCGGCGAGAAGATGGGCCGCCGCCTCTCGACGGAAGTGGCGGGTGCCATCCGGAGCGCGGCGTTCTGGGAGGGGAGGCGCGCGTGCCGATTCGCCCGCGCGCGGTTCCAGGAACGAAGGGCGGGGCGCGCCAGGAGGCGCGTGAGTCGGCAGCGGCGCCGCGTTCTCAGCCCAACGTCATCGGTGTTCGATGTAGCAGCTACCGCGCCATCCATCGATCCCACACCGCCTGTTCCCCTGATTAGTCCAGATTCCGCGCCATGTCTCGCGTTCAGCAAGGAAAGGTGTCCCGGCACTGCAGTGTGTAGCAGTTGCCGGAACTACTGCGAATCGCCAAGAACTCAGCGTTTTGCAACCGTAGCAGAAAAGAACGCCGCCGTCTCGCGGGCGAAGCGTTCCGGCTCGTCCAGGTAGGGAAAGTGCCCGCTTCGCTCGTACTCCACGAAGCGGGCGTTCGGCAGGCGGCTGGCGAGCTCGCGCAGCCCGGCCGGACGGGCGGCGCCGTCGTGCCAGCCCGCGATCACCAGCACGGGCATGGTGATGCGGTCGAACGCGGTGAATCGATACTGCAGGAGTCCGCCCTGGAAGATCGCCCTCCCCAGCTCGCCCGTGTTGCGGATGCCGTGCGCCGCGTTCACGCTGTCCATCCGCACTTCGATCGCCGGGTCCGGATACATGATCTCGGTATCGTACGCAGCCTTTTCTTCGCGGGTGCGGAACGCCTGGAACTCCAGTTCGCAGTCATTCCGCCGGGTGCCATCGCGCGCCAGCGTGTCTGCCGCCACCCGCGCATAGGCTTCGGGGCGCAGCTCGGCGACGCGCTGAAGGCGAAGGCGGCACTGGTACGGCGTATCCCACAGGCCGGAGGTGAAGACGATTCCCGACACGTTCGCGGGATACTTCTTCGCGTACTCCAGCGCGAGCAGCGCCCCGAACGAGTGGCCGATCAGCCCGATCCGGGGCACGCCCAAATGCTGTCGCAGCTCTTCGAGGTCCTCCACCAGCAGCGCGATCGAGTACTCGCCGGACGGGGGCCGCTCGGAGCGCCCGCTGCCGCGCTGGTCCAGGTACACCATCGCCAGCGACCGCTCCATCGGGTCGCCCGCGAGCTCGTCGAAGTGCGTGCTTCCCTGTCCGGGCCCGCCGTGCAGGAACACGACGGGCGCCACGCCGGCCGGCGCCCGCCCCGCCACGCGATACCACAGGCGCACGCCGTTGATCTGCACCTCGTGCACACCCGGCCGCAGCCCGGGCGCGGCCGCGTGTGCCGGGGCATCCGCCCGTCCGCCGCCCGTGTTCGCGGCCGGTGCGCAGCCGGCCAGCATCAGCGCGGCGCCGGCTGGTACCGCCTTCACCATCCAACTCCTCATGACTCGTCGTCTCACTTCCGGTTTCCGAAAAGTCCACCCATCCATGCCGCGGACGGCGTCATACCTGCTGCGAATCGAAGACGAGGACGGTGACGCCGCCCGTGCCCAACGCGGCCGCGTCCGCGGCGGCCGCGGAGCCCTCGGGAGTATTCAGCCCCGCGTGTAGGTCTTCCATGCTGTCGAAGTTCAGGATCAGCACCAGGTGATACGGGCCCGGACCTTCGGCCGTCATCACGGGACCGCGGCTGATCTCCACGAACCGCAGCCCAGGGATCTTCCGGGCAATGGCGAGGTGCGTCTCCTGAAGGTACTTCTCGAACGCGGCCTCATCCGTCGGGTGGTTGTACAGCGAAATCAGCTTGGCCATGGCGTTTCAGGGGACGGGGAAAGGTGATCCTGTGCGACACGAACATCCAGCGCGCGAGCGGGCGAGTCGCGGCGCAGTTCCATGGGCATGAATGCGATGCCGTTCTGAACCTGCACGGCACCCGTCGCCGTGAAGCCGAACCGCTCGTAGACCGGCACGGCGTTCATGGACGAGTTCACCGTGAACCGGCCCGTGTTTCCGTCCGCCGCCGCCGCTTTATTCGCCACCTCCCACAGCGCGGACGCGATGCGCTGCCCGTGGAACGGCTCGGCGACCATCAGGTGATACAGGTGACCGGCATCGCGCACGCCCACCAGGCCCGCCAGTTCGCCCGCGGCTTCCGCAAGGTGATAGCGATAGCGGCCGCTCGCAATGCAATCCGTGATCGCCGCGGGCGTGATCGTCTCGAAGAACGCCGCCGCGTCCTGGGGGCGCTCCGGATCGGCGAGGAAGTAGCGCGCGAGCGATGCGATCAGCGCGCTGATGCGCCCAGCGTCGTCGGACGTCGCTTCGCGGATGGTGAACTCTGCCATCTTGGGTCGGCGCGGGACTCGGGATGACGATGCGGTACCAGACGGACGGGTTGGAGCAGGGGCTCGGTCGCTGACAGGGCTATGTAGATGCTGAAGGTCCATCCGCGCAAGACATTCGGGGCGCACGGGAAGATCCCGTGCGCCCCGATCCTCATTCCGCGCCCCGCCTTACTGGGCGAGGAACGCCTGGTGCGCGGCCGCGAGCAGCGGGTCGCGGCTCCCCGCCGGTGCAGCGGGCAGGTGCCCCTGTCCGATGGTCCAGACGATGGTGCCGCCGAGGCCCTGGCTGCGGGCGAACTCGCCCTTGGCCGCGATGGACTGCTCGTTCTCGTACGAGATGTAGTTGCAGCCCTGCGGACCCTTCGGCGCGCTGAACGTCAGGTAGGGCGCGCCCGCGGCGGCGTCCCACCGGTACGCCGAAGCGTCGTAGTAGTGGGTCATGATGTTGGCGTAGCTCATCACGTTGTCCTCGGCCACCAGCGCGGTGCCGGCGTTCTGCTGCTCGCGCGGTCCGTAGTTGTTCTTCCAGCACGCGCCGTAGAACCCCATGCCGATGCCCAGCTTGGCCGCCGGCACGCCCACGCCCAGGTAGCGCTGCACCGTGCTGGAGATGGATACCGGGCGGTACGTGGCCGCGTCGTTCAGGGGCGAGTGGTGCCACACCTCCCAGTACGGCCACGGGCCAGACATGCTGTAGCTCATCACGTTCATCTGGTCCACGACGGCCGCCGCCTGCGCATACCACGCGTCGTAGGTGCCGGGGAAATTATTGTTGACCGTGCCGACGGGAATGGTGATGAGCATTCCCGGGCGGCGGCTGCGCAACTCCTGCAGCAGCGCCAGCAGGGGCGCCTTGTCGGCCTCCTCGATGGGCTCCCAGTCCACGTCGATGCCGTCGTAGCCCAGGTCGTCCATCGTCGCCAGCAGGTTGGTGACGAAGGTGGAGCGGTAGCTGGACGAGGCCGCGCCCACGAACTGCGCGTGGGTGCCCGCGCCGCCCAGCATCAGGATGGCCTTCTTGCCGGCCTGGTGCGCGCGCGTGCTCAGGGTGCGCGCCATGGCCGGGCCCTCGACGTCGTTGATGTCGAAGTGCGTCAGCACCCCGCCCGTGGACGTCGGCAGCACGCGGCCGACGATGATGTGGCTCATCAGCGAAAAGTCCACCTCCTCGGGCGGATACAGGCTGCGCTGATAGCCCACGTAGTAGCCCGACACCCAGCGCCCCGTGGACGGCGGCGGCGGCGTGGTCGTAGCCTGCGGCGTCACCGCGTTCGACGGCGCCGAGGCCGGCCCCGTGCCGACGGCGTTCGTCGCGGCGACGGTGAACGTGTACGTGGTTCCGTTCGTCAGCCCGGTGATGCTGGCCGTGGTCGCCGGAGCGGTGACGGTGAGCGTGGCGCCGCCGGGCTGCGCGGTCACGCGGTAGCTGCTGATGGGCTTGCCGCCGTTGCTGGCGGGCGCCGTCCAGGTGACGGTGGCGCGCGCGTCGCCGGCGCTGGCCTGCACGGACTGCGGCGCGCTGGGAACGGTGGCGCGGGCCTTGGCGGCGCTGCCCCCGGCCGGGGCGATGAGCTCGGAGCCGGCATCGGTGCATCCGGCGGCCAGGACGAAGGCGAGCGCGGCGGTGAAGCGCCGGGCGGAACTGTATCGTGAGTGCGTCATCGGTCGCGTTGGTTCGTGATTGCGAGAAGAACCTGCGCGATGATTTTCACGAATCTTCCGCAAACCGGCATGGTACGTTTGACCCGGTACGTCGAAGGGGCGCCGCAGCACGCGGCGCCCCTCAGGTCGGAATCTCCAGAGCTGGATTCGCACGAATCGACGTTGCTCGCCCGGGGCCCGCGCGCTGCGTCAGTAGGCGCTCCCTCGACGCCGGCGGACGGGAGAGTCGTTGCGGTGGTACC